>CAMDJY010000034.1 GCA_945901145.1 Legionella genomosp. 1
TCATATTTATGCGTAATATACCATTGTTGTAAAATAGTCAGGGTATTACTCACTGTCCAATACAAAACTAAACCTGAAGGAAAATTCCAAAACAACCCGGTAAATAACACTGGAAGAAACATCATCACTTTAGCTTGCATTGGATCAGGTGGCGCTGGGTTTAATTTTTGCTGAATAAGCATGGTAATCCCCATCAAAATAGGCAAAACATGCCAAGGATCTGGTGATGCAAGATCAGTTATCCAAAAAATAAATGGCGCTAACCGAAATTCAACACTTTCAACCAATACCCAATAGAGTGCAATCATCACCGGGATTTGAATTAAAATTGGTAAGCAACCTGCTAAAGGATTCACTTTTTCTTGACGATAAAGCTCCATAGTTGCTTGGCTCATCTTCGCTTTATCGTCACCATAGCGTTCACGTAACGCCTGCATTTTGGGTTGAAGCTTACGCATGGCAGCCATTGACCGATAACTCGTTGCTGATAAACGATAAAAAGCAAGTTTAATCAATGCCGTGACAATAACAATTACCCAGCCCCAATTGCCGATATATTCATAAATAATTCTCATCAACGAAAATAATAATGAAGAGATCAACCACAACCAACCGTAATCGATTGTTAAATCAAGACCAGGGGCAACTGCTTTAAGATTTTCAGCAACTTCAGGACCTACATAAAGGCGTGTACGAATTAATTGCTGCTGAACCGGCTCAATAGTAACAGCCTGTCCAACTGATCCAATAATATATTCATCATGATTAGCTCGGCTATAAAAACGATTTTTAGTGTTTGGATAAGGAATCCATGCCGTTAAAAAATAACGCTGTTGCATAGCAACCCAGCCACCATCAGCTGTTTTGTCTAAGTTTTCTTGATTCATTTCTTTAAATGTTAATTTTTTATAGCGATGCACCCCAGGTTGGGAATAAGATGCGCCGGTATAAGAACCAATATTAAACGGACTCGATTTATCTTCTAAAGGTGACTGACGAACGAGCTGGGTATTTAAATAGCCTTGCCATGGTTCTTGAGTGTCATTGGATAATTGATATTCAATATCGATGAGATATTGGCCCTGGGTAAAAGTAAATATTTTGTTGACTGTTAAACCACTTTTATCTTTTCCTGTTAAAGTAATAGATAGTTTTTTTTGCTCAGGCTGCATTTCATACAAAGACTTTGTACTTTGAAAATTAAGATCTACAGGAAAAACTGAATTTGCATGTATCGTAAATAAATTACTTTGAGCAACATATCGATGATTGAAATCATCAGTCAATAGTCGAAACGGCTCGTTTTTTTCTGATTCACTCACGGGATAATTTAATAGATCAGCTTGGATAATATCTCCAGATTTTAAATCGATTTTAAGATTTAACGTATCTGTTTTAACTTGAATGGCAGGTAAGTTTTTTATTTGTGCTTGTTGGGTATTTATTTGCGTATTAATGACTGACTCTTGTTCAGGACTTAAGGGAATACTTGTATGCGCTTGATCTGTCAATATCACTCGATTTTTCACGGAATAATCAGTATTCCAAGCATTCATCAAAGAATAGCCGATGCATGCAAGGGCCATAAATAGTATGAGTCTTCTAATGTCCATTAAAAATTCTCTTTTTCAGGTAAAATAAGATCAACGCCGCTAGGCCCCCAGGGATGACATCGTAATAAACGTCGAATCGTGAGCCAAATCCCTTTTATAGGACCAAAATAATGAATTGCATCAATTGCATAAAGAGAGCAACTTGGATAAAAACGACAACAAGATCCGAGCATTGGACTTAATAATAAGCGATAAGTCCAGATTGGAAAACAAAAAAATGAGCGAACTAGTGATCGTTTGTTGCTGATATTTTTTTCCATACAGTATCCAATTTTTCAGTCAGTAAAGAGGAGCTTATGGATGAAGCACCAGGTTTAGCTAAAATGACGATATCAATAGAAGGTAAATTTTTTGTTAGTCGAAAACTTTCTCGAAATATACGTTTGATTCGGTTTCTATCATGTGCTTTTGCAATTGCTCTTTTAGATAAAGCCATTCCAATTCTTGCATAGCCTAACTGATTATCTCTAAACAATAAAATAAAACGTGACAATGAAATTTTTTCGGCTTTTGCAAACACACCATCAAATGCAGCTTTATTTAATAAACGTTGAGATTTTTTAAAGCAATGCATTTAGGCAGACAAACGTTTACGACCTTTGGCGCGACGTCTTTTAATCACTAAACGACCTGAACGGGTTGCCATTCGAGCACGAAATCCATGATCTCTTTTTCTTTTTAAATTACTGGGTTGGAATGTACGTTTCATAAATAACCTAAGGTTTGTACTTTATAGAGCGTAATATCATAAAAAATTTTAATGGTTATGTCAAACATTTGGTCGCTTAATCAAATGACTTTATTATTATATATATTTCTTTTTTTATAAAATTATTTTTATTATTACCTCCAACTTTCTTGTATATAACTTATTTTATTTCATATTTATCATATAGTTATACTTTATAAAAGATGTTTAAACCCCCATTAACTCGTTGGGTTTTTCATGGTTATAACTTAATGCCTTATTTTTATCCCTATGTAAGACCACATGTTTTACCCCCGTCTTTACCCCTGTTATTCACATCTAATTTTTTTTATTTTTTTTACTTACGCACAATGCTAATTATTATAGTTATTTAGTTTTTTAAAATTATTTTAGTTATTAGTGTCTGCATATTTCGGTATAACCCAATAATATTCATATTTATTATGTAGTTATGTTTTTTTAATCCTGTTGACTTTATCTGTTTAAGACCCTTCTCTCTTTGGGTATAACTTTACTATGTAGGTTTACTCACATTATTTGATTGTCTCAGTACCTTAGTTATTCACAGCATGCTCCATTTTCTTTAAAATACAGGTATACTGGAATGTATTTTCTGTCCTTGATCTTACCTTATGAAAAAACTCGTTTATGACAAATGCTGCATGAGGTTTACTATTTTTAACAATTGTCCCATGCAGCATGTTGACATTTGGAGGAGTTTGATATGGTTTTAAATATTTGGCAGAGATGCCTTGATGTTTTAGAATCTGAATTCTCCCCACAGCAATTTAATACCTGGCTACGTCCTTTACAGGTTGACGCGGAATCTGAAGTGCATGTTTTAACTTTACTTGCACCGAATCGATTTGTTGTTGATTGGGTTAAAAAGAATTTTTATTTACGTATTAAAGAGCTTGCAACTCAGTTTAGCGACGCATCTATTCACGAAGTACATATTGAAATTGGTTGTAAAGCTATTTCTACTGGTTCTTCTGTGATAGCTGTATTGCCTGAAAAAAATGCACCAGTAGCCGTTCCAGTTGTAAAGACAAATGACCACTATAAGAACTCTTATCTTAATAAGAAATTTGAGTTTGATAGTTTTGTCGAAGGTAAATCGAACCAATTATCGCGTGCTGCAGCTATCCAAGTTGCCGAGCGTCCTGGAGATGCTTATAACCCTTTGTTCATTTACGGAGGTGTTGGTCTTGGTAAAACCCATCTTATGCATGCTGTTGGTAATATGATTTTAAAAAATAATCCTGAAGCTAAAGTGCTTTATCTGCATTCTGAGCGATTTGTAGCTGACATGGTTAAAGCCTTACAAACTAATACGATTAATGAATTTAAACGTTTTTATCGTTCTTTAAATGCCTTGCTTATTGATGATATTCAGTTTTTTGCAGGTAAAGATCGTTCGCAAGAAGAGTTTTTCCATACGTTTAACGCTTTGTTAGAAGGTCAGCAGCAAATTATTTTAACCAGCGATCGCTATCCAAAAGAAATTGAAGGGGTTGAGGAACGGCTTAAATCAAGATTTGGTTGGGGACTCACCGTCGCAGTGGAGCCACCCGAACTGGAAACACGCGTTGCTATTTTGATGAGTAAAGCCGAAGCATCCAATATTGATTTACCCTATGAAGTGGCTTTTTTTATTGCAAAACGTATTCGCTCTAATGTCCGTGAACTTGAAGGTGCTTTACGTCGCGTTATTGCAAATGCTCATTTTACTGGCAAAATGATTACAATTGAGTTTGTTAATGATGCTTTAAGAGATTTGCTTGCTCTACAGGATAAATTAGTAACTTTAGATAATATTCAAAAAACTGTTGCTGAATATTATAAGGTCAAAGTTGTCGATCTGTTGTCAAAACGTCGAAGTCGTTCAATTGCACGTCCTCGGCAAATGGCTATGGCACTTGCTAAAGAATTAACAAATCATAGTTTACCGGAGATTGGAGATCATTTTGGTGGCCGAGATCACACAACGGTTATTCATGCTTGCCGAAAAGTCAAAGAATTAATTCAGGAGGCTGGTGAGTTTGCTGAAGATTATAAAAATTTAATGCGTATTTTATCTTCTTGATTAAGGTGTTTTATGTTTGATCTTACTGTTTCTAGACAAGACTTATTATCGCCTCTTTTGATTGTTTTAGGCGCCATCGGTAAAAAGCAATCAAATCCCTTGTTATCCCATATTTTATTAACATTGACTCAGGATCACCTGTTTCTCACTGCAACTGATCTTGAAATTGAAATATCTGCACGAATTGTATGTTTGTCTAAACAGCCAAACGGAAGTACGACTGTTCCAGCAAAAAAGATGGTAGATATTATCCGTTCTTTAGATGAGGAAACTAATCCTTGTTTGCGTTTTGATGGTAATATTTTAACGATTCAAGAAGGCCGGAGTTTATTTAAGCTTTCAACCTTACCTTCTACAGACTATCCCAAGGCACAGGATGAAAAAAATGAAGTTGAGTTAACCCTCCCCACTGCTTCGTTTACGCGTTTATTACAATCTACCCATTTTGCTTTATCTCAACAAGATGTTCGTGTCTTTCTTAATTGTTTGCTGTTAGAAATTGAGCCTACTGGTTTAGTTGCAGTTGGTACTGATGGACATCGAATGGCGGTCGCTCGTTTGCCTATGGTTCTTACTGATCAACATCATCGATTACTTATTCCGCGAAAAGGTATTCAAGAAATGTTACGTTTGTTAATCCCTTTATCAGATGAAACAATCACATTAGCTTTAGGAAAAAATCATATTAAGCTCATTACTCAACAATATACTTTTTCTTCTAAGCTGATTGAGTCCCGTTTTCCCTTATATGCCAAAGCAATACCACGCGATCAAAATAAGCACTTTTATATCGATCGTGACGTGCTTAAGCGCGCGCTCTTAAGGATTAGCATTCTTGCACATGAAAAATCGCGTGCAATTATGTTACATATTCAACCCGGTTTGATCACACTTATTGCAAACAATCAAGAAAAGGAAGAAGCAATTGAATCATTAGAGGCTCAAACCGAAGGTGAAGAGCTTAAAATTGGTATTAACTCAACGTATTTGCTAGATGTGCTAAATTTTTTGAATGAAGGCTTGATTCGACTTTCTTTTAATAACACTGACAGTAGTATTTCTGTGACTGCGAATCATGACGATCTTTATCAGTATATTATTATGCCAATGAAATTATAATTGGTATGAGTATTGTACGATTAGATATCCATCACCTTCGTTTAATTTCGTCGGCCCAATTAGCATTTCATCCGCGATATAATGTCATATCAGGGGATAATGGTAGCGGGAAAACATCTTTACTCGAAGCAATCTATTTATTGGGCACTGGTAGTTCTTTTAAAACGAGAGATATCAATGCCATTGTATCTATGGGACAACAGACACTCACGCTTTATGCCAAAACACAACAAGATCATACTCTAAGTCTTCAAAAATCTGCGAAAGGCATTCAAGTTAAATTAAATCAGCAACCATGTTCTCGTCGAAGTGAGCTTGCTGCATTTTTACCATGCCAAGTTTTTTATCAGGATATTTTTAGTATTATCGATGCTGGCCCATCGCTCCGGCGTAATATCTTAGATTGGGGTTTGTTTCACGTGAAACATGAGTATCACCAGTTATGGAAAGACTATCGTCGAATCTTAAAACAACGTAATGCATTACTACGCCAAAAAGCAATTCGTTCTGCATTTGCTCCTTGGAACAAACAACTGGTTGAGGTGAGTGAAGCTATAGATTATCTAAGAAAAAAATACTGTGAACAATGGTTTGATGTATTTCAAACAATTTTGTCTAAACTTACAAATCATCCTTGTCAATTAATCTATGAGAAGGGCTGGGATAAAAAAAAAACAGGTAAAGGACTTCATCAAATTCTCGATGAGCAATATGAAATAGATAGTTTACGACAGTATACACATTCAGGAGCTCATCAAGCTGATATCGTTTTTGATGCTCCACAATCGTTAAAAGTGAAGCAATGTTTATCACGAGGCCAGCAAAAAATTTTATTAATTGCATTGAAGTTGGCGCAAACACAATTAATATCATCATCCTGCCTATATTTGTTTGATGATATTACTTCAGAGCTTGATTTAGGGCATGTTGGGCGTTTTTTAAATATACTTGAATCTATTCAAGGGCAAATTTTTTTTACAGCTATTCATCCTCAACTTTTTCAGCAACAACTTGATCCACAGAAAACATCTTTTTTTACATTAGAAAATGGTGAGTTCGTATGAGCAATGGATGAATAATGCTATACTGATTCACATATTTTTATTTTAAATAAAGAGGATCTTCTATGTCTGTTGATACGAATACTTACGATTCGACCAATATCAAGGTATTAAAGGGACTTGATGCAGTCAGGAAAAGACCTGGCATGTACATTGGGGATACTGATGATGGCACAGGTCTTCATCATATGGTTTTTGAGGTTGTAGATAATGCAATTGACGAGGCCCTTGCAGGTTATTGCCATGCCATTCATGTCACTATTCACGCAGATGAATCAATTTCAGTCGCTGATGATGGACGTGGTATACCTGTCGATATTCATCAAGAAGAAGGTCGATCTGCCGCTGAAGTGATTATGACTATTTTACATGCGGGCGGTAAATTTGATGATAATTCATACAAAGTATCTGGGGGGCTGCACGGCGTTGGTGTATCTGTTGTTAACGCGCTATCTGAAGAACTTCACTTAACCATATCCAGGAATAATAAACTGTATGAGCAACATTATCGACACGGAGTTCCGGATGCACCTCTGGCAATGACGAACGATACAACAACAACTGGTACTAAAATTTGGTTTCGTCCAAGCCCGGCGACGTTTACAAATATTGAATTTAGTTATGATATTTTAGCAAGGCGTCTACGTGAACTTGCATTCTTAAATTCAGGCGTTTGCATTTATCTAAACGATGAACGAAACGATAAAAAAGATACTTTTTGCTATGAGGGAGGCATTAAAGCTTTTGTTGAGCATCTTAATCGTAATAAAAATCCGATTATGCCAGTGATTTTTTCTATGTCTGGAGAAAAAGATAATATCTCTGTCGAGTTATCGATGCAGTGGAATGAAACCTATCAAGAAAGTTTATATTGTTTTACCAATAATATTCCTCAACGTGATGGAGGCACACACTTAGCGGGGTTTCGTTCCGCGCTAACACGCACGCTGAATAACTATATAGAAAAAGAGGGCTATGCAAAAAAAGCTAAAATTGATACGACGGGTGACGATGCCCGTGAAGGGTTGACGGCTGTCCTTTCTGTTAAAGTACATGATCCTAAATTTTCTTCACAAACCAAAGATAAGCTCGTGTCTTCTGAGGTTAAAGCAGCTGTTGAATCGCTGGTGTCAGAAAAATTGAATGATTTTCTATTAGAGAATCCGTCGGTCGCTAAAATTATTGTGAATAAAATGATTGACGCTGCCCGCGCTCGAGAGGCGGCGCGTCGAGCACGGGATATGACTCGGCGTAAAGGTGCTCTTGAAATATCCGGACTACCAGGAAAGCTCGCGGATTGCCAAGAAAAAGATCCGGCGCTGTCTGAATTATACATCGTCGAGGGGGATTCTGCGGGGGGCTCTGCAAAACAAGGCCGCGATCGTAAATTTCAAGCAATTTTACCTTTAAAAGGGAAGATATTAAACGTCGAGCGTGCGCGTTTCGATAAAATGCTGTCTTCTCAAGAAGTTGCAACATTGATTACGGCTTTAGGCTGCGGTATCGGCCCTGATGAATATAATCCAGATAAAGTTCGGTACCATCGTATTATTATTATGACGGATGCTGATGTTGATGGATCCCACATCAGAACGTTATTATTGACTTTCTTTTACCGTCAAACACCAGAGCTTATTGAAAGAGGGTATATTTACATTGCTCAGCCGCCGTTATATAAAGTTAAACAGGGAAAACAAGAACAATATGTTAAAGATGATGACGCTCTATATCAACATTTAACGCAAAATGCTTTGGTAGGCGCATCTTTTTTTCCTGAAAAAAACGCGCCAGCAATTAAAGCAGAAGTATTAGAAACCTTTGTTAATCAATATCGGCGGATTGAAAAACTGATTCAACGTCATGCACGTCGTTTTCATCCTGATATTTTGAAGGCCATGATGTATTTACCTATATTAACGCAATCTGATTTTTATGACGAAAGTATGATTCATGATTGGGCAAAAAAAATACAAAGTAAGCTGCGTGAATTTTCTAAGAAAAATCAAAAATTTGATATTGAAGTTACGCGTCATGAAGAATCAAACTATTTTTATCCTTGTGTAAAGGTGACCCAGCATGGGCTAGAGACATCTATTTTACTCACCATAGAATGGTTTTTGTCTAAAGATTACAAGGAACTTGTTTCTTTTGGCAGAGACGTATCTGCACTCGTGGATGTTGGTGCGCGAATTGCGCGTGGTGACAAATCTCAAGAAGTTCATTCTTTTGAAGAAGCTATTCTTTGGCTGATGGAAGAAGCGAAGCGAGGCCAGACAATACAGCGTTATAAAGGTCTTGGAGAAATGAATCCAGAACAGTTGTGGGAAACAACAATGAATCCGAGTGTGCGCAGAATGATGTGTGTATCGATTGATGATGCTGTTGCTGCTGACGAAATATTTTCTACACTTATGGGTGATCAGGTTGAGCCACGTAGGGAATTTATCGAGGCAAATGCTCTAAATACGTCTAATCTTGATATATAAAGGTGACATCCTGTCAGACAATCCTTGTCATCCTTCAGTTCAAGTATAGCGTCTTTCGATAATATGTCATGACGTGTTTGACTTATTTTTTTGTAAGATATGTCTTGGCTGGCTTTAGCCGGCCAAGCTCGCTGAAACAGACTTTGATGTAATATTGGGCATATCCCCCAAGACAATACGCTGCGCGCAGGCATCAATAATCTTATCAAGAACTCTTGTCTGGTAGAGTGCTTGTGCGTTTGCATAGGCACGAGGATTGATTGGCTTGTCTCTGTATAAGTATTCAAAAAAATGTTGACTGCCATGTTCGGCATTGGATTGATTTAGTGACTCTATGTACAGATTTTTGATTTGCTCATCTGTTAAACTTTCATTTCTAATTAAATTGTAAAGATTTAATCTTATTTCTTCATATTGTACTCTCAATTGGTTTTCATGGGCCTCTATGTCATGAGCAGTTGTTTCATTTTGCATCACCTCAGTATATTTTTCCTCGATTGCGGCGAGAAAAGATTTGATTTTTTCAGGGTTTGCGTTTGAAAACCAGTCACTAAACTGAACATACGCATTGATATAACAGCAATCATCTTGCCAATGAATGACCAAGGATGGGGAAGAGGCATTGGATGACAAGGACGGTGTTTTTTTAGGTAAGGTTTTATTTCCTCGTGTTTCTATTTGAGTTAAATTTAATCCAATCGCACGCGATAGTGCATGACTCAACAGTGCGTTTAAACCATATGCACTTTGAATTAAATTCTTATCTAAGGGTTTTTTAAGTGCAACAATCATGTGCTGATAATATTTTAGATTTGTAAAAATTTCGTCAATTGCAATACGCTTTAAAGTTACGGACAAAGAAAAAATTAATTGATTTAAATAATCAGAACGATAAGACTCAAGACAGAGTTGGTGCATATACTTTGTCGGTGTTAGGAATTCGGATGCTGCATGAGGTCGCGGGTATTTGGGGTAATCGTGAAAAAGATTGAGTTTAGATAGCAAATTTTGGGCGAGCTCATCCTCAGCACGTACAGAGGGAGATAAAAAACGGTCGATGATAATCATGGCAATAGCGAGCTCACC
>CAMDJY010000035.1 GCA_945901145.1 Legionella genomosp. 1
TAGATGAAAACCCTAAGTTTTTAAGCTATGATTGCATTTTTTTACTAAACTTGATGGAGCCGAATCATGCATGTTGGCCAGGATACTTTAAAAACCAAACAACAGTTAAGCGTCGATGGTAAAACTTACGAATACTATAGCCTTAAAGAAGCTGAACACAAACATTTTAAAGACCTTGCACACCTACCCTATTCATTAAAAATTTTATTTGAAAATTTATTACGTTTTGAAGATGGCACGACAGTAACCACTGCAGATATTACAGCGCTCGCTAATTGGGTAAAATCTAAAAAATCGACCCATGAAATTGCTTTTCGACCCGCACGTGTCCTCATGCAAGACTTCACCGGCGTGCCTGCCGTTGTTGATTTAGCCGCCATGCGCGATGCCGTATTAAAAATGAACGGTAACCCCAAAAAAATTGCCCCACTCTCCCCGGTTGATTTGGTCATAGACCATTCGATTATGGTTGATGAATATGCAACAGCCAATGCCATGAAAGATAATACTGCCATTGAAATGCAGCGCAACCATGAACGTTATGAATTTCTACGTTGGGGACAAACAGCTTTTGCCAATTTTCAAGTCGTACCACCAGGCACCGGAATTTGCCACCAAGTGAATCTAGAATACCTCGCAAAAACAGTTTGGCAGAGCGAACATCAAGGCATTCATTATGCTTATCCAGACACCTTGGTTGGTACCGACTCACATACCACCATGATCAACGCCTTGGGTGTACTCGGCTGGGGTGTTGGGGGGATTGAAGCAGAAGCGGCGATGCTTGGTCAACCTGTATCTATGCTCATCCCCGAAGTCATCGGCTTTAAACTCACCGGGCAGCTACAAGAAGGCATTACAGCAACCGATGTTGTATTAACCGTTACCCAAATACTCAGGAAAAAAGGCGTAGTGGGTAAGTTTGTTGAGTTTTATGGTCCTGGTCTCGCAGCACTTGCACTCGCTGACCGGGCGACAATTGCAAATATGGCACCCGAATATGGCGCGACCTGTGGTTTCTTCCCCGTCGATCAAGAAACGATTCGTTATTTAAAACTCACCGGGCGCGATGATCATACTCTAAAACTGGTCGAAACTTATACCAAAGCGCAAGGCTTATGGTATGAACCAAATGCTCTAGAGCCAGTATTTACTGATACCATTTCTTTAGATTTAGCCACGATTGAACCTTCGTTGGCAGGCCCAAAGCGCCCACAAGACAAAGTTAATTTATCAACCTTATCCCCGGCATTTTATGCATTTTTAAAAGAAACAGGTAAAGACAAAGAACAAGACACCGCTTTTCCTGTGCCACCAACAGATATGGCCCTGCACCATGGCGATGTGGTGATTGCTGCAATTACCAGCTGCACCAATACCTCTAACCCAAGTGTCCTCATGGCTGCTGGATTAGTCGCTAAAAAAGCCCTTGAAAAAGGCCTGAAAAGTAAACCCTGGGTCAAAACTTCGTTGGCACCTGGCTCCAAGGTCGTCACAGATTACTTAAAATACTCAGGCTTACAATCCTATTTAGACGCTCTGGGCTTTAATCTCGTTGGATATGGATGTACAACCTGTATTGGTAACTCCGGGCCCTTGCCTGAAGCTGTCTCAGCTTGCATCACCAAAAACGATTTGGTAGTTTGCTCGGTTTTATCAGGTAATCGCAATTTTGAAGGACGTGTGCATCCCCAAGTTCGAGCCAATTGGCTGGCCTCGCCCCCACTGGTTGTTGCCTATGCACTCACAGGAACCATGTGTATCGATTTAAGTCGTGAACCGATTGGTCAAGACCAACACGGCAAAGATGTATTTCTGAAAGATATTTGGCCAACACAACAAGAAATTGCAACAGAAACTGCAAAAATCAATAGCCAAATGTTCCAAAAAGAATATTCAGCAGTATTTCAGGGTGATGCAGATTGGCAAGCCATCAACATCGGACACGGGACAAATTATGCTTGGAATCAAGATTCAACCTACATTCAACATCCCCCGTTTTTCCAAAATTTAACGCCAGAACCCACACCGATTCAACCCATTCAACAGGCTTATATTCTAGCTTTATTCGGCGATTCGATTACGACCGATCATATTTCACCTGCAGGCTCCATCAAGCCCAATTCACCAGCAGGGTTATACTTAGAATCCAAAGGGGTTGCCGTCAAAGACTTTAATTCATATGGCTCGCGTCGCGGCAATCACGAGGTGATGATGCGCGGCACATTCGCTAATATTCGCATTAAAAATGAGATGACACCTGATGTAGAAGGTGGCGTGACACGCTATATTCCATCAGGTGAAATTATGTCGATTTATGATGCCGCCATGCGTTATCAAGCAAAACATCAACAATTAGTTATTATCGCAGGCGCTGAGTACGGTACCGGCTCCTCCCGAGACTGGGCAGCAAAAGGCACTCATTTATTAGGCGTCAAGGCCGTCATCACCGAAAGTTTTGAGCGTATTCATCGATCTAATCTCATTGGTATGGGCGTATTACCTCTGCAATTTGCACCTGGCACAACACGCAAGACATTGAAATTAACTGGAGCCGAGCGCATTAGCATTCATCTTGATAACACACTCAAACCTGGTGCCCAACTCACTGCAATCATTGATGATGCAAACGGCCGACAAGAAACAGTGAACCTGCTCTGTCGTATTGATACTGCCAATGAGCTTGAATACTACTTCAACGGCGGTATTTTGCAATATGTACTCAGGAATTTAAAATAAGTCCTATGAACAATGCTGTATTCATTCCAGAACAAATTGGCAACAAAGAAATCTGGGGACAATTGCATGGCTGCAGTTTGTCCCTGGCTTTGGCTGGCTTTTGTCAAAAAAAACCTGGCGTAAAATTACTTATTACTCCAGATCATTTATCTGCACACGGACTCCAAGAAGAATTACAATTTTTCTTAGGCGAGCAAAACGCTCATGAAATCTTGCTGTTTCCCGACTGGGAAACTTTACCCTATGATCATTTTTCCCCGCACCAAGATATCATCTCTGAACGCTTACTCACCCTTAGTCGCTTACAACAAGCACCAGAAGATGCGATTGTCATTACCGCTGTTACGACTTTAATGCATCGTTTATGTCCACCCTCTTTTTTAAATCAACATGCGTTAACTTTAAAAACCGGACAAACATTAAATTTAGAGTTATTTCGTCAACAATTAATCAATGCAGGCTATCGTGCTGTTAATCAAGTACTAGAGCACGGAGAATTTGCCGTGCGTGGCGGACTCATCGATCTCTATCCCATGGGCAGCGCAGTGCCTTATCGAATTGAGCGTTTTGATAATACCATCGAAAGTTTAAGATGCTTTGACCCGGATAATCAACGCACCATCAAAAAAATCACAGCGATTCAAGTCTTACCCGCACGTGAATTTCCACTGAATGAAACCAGTACCAATCGATTCAGACAAACATTTCGTGAACAATTTCCAGGTAACCCAAGTCAGTGTTCTATTTATAGAGCAATTAGTGAAGGTGTTTTTCCTAATGGTATTGAATATTATTTGCCATTATTTTTTGAAGAAACCGCAACCTTTTTTGATTATCTATCAGCCAATTCAACGGTCTGTTTAATTGATAATATTCAACAGGCTGCAGAAAATTTTCTTGACGAAGTCAAAACCCGCTATCAAGAACGCCGCCATGACCTCAGTAGGCCACTATTACCCCCAGAGCAAGGGTTTTTAACGCCAGTAGATATTCTCACCGCAGCAAATACTTATGCCTTATTAAAAATTCAGCATCAACCCTCAGAAAAAAAAGGTACCATCAATTTTAAAACAGACATTGGCCCGGCGCTTCCCATCGAAAGACAAGCAGCGATGCCTCTGCATCAATTAAAAAAACATCTTCAAGATCCCTCAAAACGCTATTTATTTGCTGTTGAAAGTGCTGGCCGTCGAGAAGTATTTTTAGATTTATTAAAACAAAGTCAAATCAGTGCCAAGGTACAAGCTTCTTGGGCGACGTTTTTAGAAGATCAGGCACCGGTAAGTATCATCATTGCTCCTATCACGACCGGTGTTGAATTAGTCCCACAATCACTCTCAATCCTCGTGGAATCACAATTTTTTGGTGAATCCCGCGTCCCTCAGCAACAACGTCGTTCACAAAAAGCCATCGATCAAAGTTTAATTTTTAAAGATCTCGCTGAACTTCGTATTGGCGCACCAGTCGTGCATTTAGATTTTGGTGTAGGCCGTTACCAAGGTTTACAATCTTTTGAAGATAACGGCATTCTCACAGAATTTTTAGTCTTAACTTACGCCGGTGATGACAAAGTTTACGTTCCAGTCACCGCATTACATGTGATTAGCCGGTACACCGGTGCTGACAGTGAGCATGCACCACTGCACAAACTCGGTACAGATCAATGGCAAAAAGAAAAAAAGAAAGCGGCTGAAAAAATTCATGATGTTGCAGCTGAGTTACTGGCACTTTATGCAGCACGAGCAGCCACCGAAGGTTATGCCTATCAATACGAACGCGAGGACTATCAACGCTTTGCCAATGCATTTCCTTTTGAGGAAACGCCGGACCAACAACGCGCGATTTCAGAGATTCTCACTGATATGCAATCTCCCAAACCTATGGATCGCCTCATCTGTGGTGATGTCGGTTTTGGCAAAACCGAAGTGGCGATGCGAGCGGCGTTTCTTGCCGTGCAAAATGGCAAACAAGTCTGTGTTCTGGTACCCACGACATTACTTGCAGCACAACATTTTGAAACATTTAAAGACAGATTCGCAGAATTTCCGGTAAATATCGAGCTGATTTCGCGTTTTCGCAGCACGAAAGATGCCAATCAAGTCATTGAGTCTTTAAAAACTGGTCGTGTCGATATTGTCATCGGCACGCATAAATTACTCCAAAAAAACATTCATTTTCATCAGCTTGGGTTATTAATTATCGATGAAGAGCATCGTTTTGGGGTCAAGCAAAAAGAATATATTAATACCCTACGCGCACAGGTCGATTTGTTATCCATGACCGCCACCCCCATCCCGCGGACGTTAAATATGGCCATGGCTGGTATTCGAGATATTTCGCTCATCACGACCCCACCTGCAAAACGATTATCCATTAAAACTTTTTGGCAAGAACGCAATCCTGTAGTCATCCGAGAAGCAGTCTTAAGAGAAATTTTACGCGGAGGTCAAGTTTTTTTTCTACATAATGACGTAAAAGCCATCAATCGAGTGACCGAAGAATTACAACAATTGATTCCGGAAGCCAGCATTCGCAATGCCCATGGACAAATGCGTGAACGTGATCTCGAGAGGATTATGTCTGATTTTTATCACCATCACTTTAATGTCTTAGTCTGCACGACCATTATTGAAACTGGTATTGATATTCCAACAGCAAACACCATCATCATGGATCGCGCCGATCATTTAGGTTTGGCACAACTACACCAACTCAGAGGCCGCGTTGGACGCTCACACCATCAAGCCTATGCTTATTTATTAACGCCAAATGAAAAATTATTAACGCCAGACGCCAAAAAACGCCTTGAAGCCATTGTCTCTTTAGAAGATTTAGGTGCAGGATTTTCACTAGCATCCCATGATTTAGAGATTCGTGGCGCCGGTGATTTTTTAGGCGAAGAACAAAGTGGCAACATGCATGCCATTGGATTTCATTTATTTATGGAAATGCTAGATCGCGCCGTTCAAGATCTAAAAAATGGAATCATCTCTGATCTTAATGAACCGCAACGCTTGGGCCCTGAAATCAATTTGCAAATCAGCGCTATTATTCCTGAAGATTACATTGGCGATGTGCACACCCGACTAATACTATATAAACGTATCAACAACACACAAAATCAAGATGAGTTACATGATTTACAGATAGAATTTATCGATCGTTTTGGCTTATTACCTGCAGCCGTCAAACGTTTATTTGCAATCACGGCCCTAAAACAATATGCAAAAACTTTGGGCGTGAAGCGCATTCAAGCCTCTGCCGAACAAGGCAGCATTGAATTTAACGAACAACCCAACATTGATGCCAGTATTTTAATTCGTTTAATTCAAGTCCAAAGCAAACGTTACCAAATGCAAGGCCCGCATCGACTGCGATTTAGTCTAGACCCCCAAAGCCCAGAGGCACGCATAGAGTTCATTAAAAATTTACTGGTTGAATTATCAGGAAAGAAAAATTAAGGACAAATCATGAACAACGAAATCATGGAATATGATGTCATTATCGTGGGCGCTGGGCCGGCAGGATTATCTGCAGGCATTCGTCTGATGCAACAAGCACAAGATAAACAACAGCATTTACGTGTGTGTATTCTTGAAAAAGGTGCGAACGTTGGTGCACACTTACTCTCTGGCGCTGCACTCAATCCGCGCAGTTTAAAATCATTGCTGCCAGATGATTGGCAACAAGCGCCGTTCAATACTGCGGTTACGCGTGATAAATTTTACTATTTAACCGCACACCATGCTTTTCAACTACCCACGCCTAAGCCTATGAAAAATCATGGCAATTACCTCATCTCGATTGGCGAGCTCGCCAAATTTTTAGCAGGACATGCCGAGCGCCTAGGGTGTGAAATTTACACAGGCTTTGCTGCAACAACTTTATTATATAACGACCAAGGCGCTGTCATGGGCGTTGCCACTGGCGATATGGGTATTAGCAAATCAGAAGACAAGACCCCCCAATATCAACCTGGCATTCACCTTCATGCAAAACAAGTGTTATTTGCTGAAGGCTGCCGTGGTGAACTCAGTCAACAATTGATCAAACAATACCATCTTGCTGCAAAAACGAGTCCTGAAACCTATGGATTAGGCATCAAAGAAATCTGGCGCGTCTCGCCTGAGAACCATCGTTTAGGCGAGGTCTTACATACACTTGGTTGGCCTTTAGATACATCAACTTACGGCGGGTCTTTTATTTATCACTTCACAGACAATCAAGTTGCCCTTGGTCTGGTTGTAGGCTTAGATTACAGCAATCCATGGTTAAGCCCGTTTGAAGAGATGCAACGCTTTAAAACCCACCCCAAAATACGAGATTTATTAAAAAACGGCGAACGCATAGCCTATGGCGCCCGAGCATTAACTGAAGGCGGTTGGCAATCATTACCCAAATTGACGTTTCCTGGTGGCATGTTATTAGGTGATGCGGCAGGCTTCTTAAATGTCGCAGCAATCAAAGGCATTCACATGGCCATTGAATCAGGGATGTTGGCCGCTGATGCCTGCCATGAAATATTAAGATCTCAAGAGCCAAGTGGCGAAGCTTTTCAATATTTAGCAACATTTCAACGCTCTTGGGCCAGTCAAGAACTGTATCGTGTCAGGAATATTCGTCCTGGTTTTCGCTGGGGGTTGTGGCTCGGACTCATCAATGCAGCATTTGAAACTTATGTAACCCGGGGATACTCTCCATGGACAATTAAAAACCACACAGATCATACCACCCTAAAATTAGCTAAAAATTCAAAGCGCATCGATTATGCCAAACCTGATGGAATACTCACCTTTGATCGCTTATCTTCTGTTTATTTATCCAATACTTTTCATCAAGAAAATCAACCCGCGCATTTAAAATTACGCAATCCGGCCTTAGCCATTGACGTCAATTTTAAACAATACGCCTCCCCAGAAACCCGCTACTGCCCTGCCGCCGTATACGAAATCATTGATAGAGATACCCAACCCAAGCTACAGATTAACGCACAAAACTGCATCCACTGTAAAACCTGCGATATCAAAGACCCAACACAAAACATCATCTGGTGCGCCCCCGAAGGCGGTGGTGGCCCGAACTATGTCGGCATGTAACATGGTAAAAGTGTCAGCTCGTTTTTAATGCAGTGTCGTTAGTGAGTTCCTCTAACTTCTCTTTAAGCGCAGCTAATGCATGCGGGCAATGACTCAGGATGTAGGGTCGCCGCAAGATGCAATACCGTTCTACCATAACGCTCTTCTAGGGAACTTCCAATGTTAATGTCTGGATAGGGGTTAATGCATCAAAGAATTTGGTGAGGCTGATTAGCTTCACCAATATTGTCACCGCTCAGCCTCACCAAATTCTTTGATGCATTAACCCCAGTTGATACGGCAGTTCCTGAGCCTATACCATCATTAAAGGGCGAAACAGATCCCAATGAAGCTGCAAGAATATATGCACAGTTCATGCGAAGAGGATAGATAATAAATAGTTATTAATTTGTAAAATTGAACAAAATTTGCAAAATCTAGTCGAGTAGTTTAAAATATTAACTTTTATGCATAGTGATCATTTTTAACCTGGTGGAGCAATCATGACCAAATATATGAATGTAGTAGCATCTAATGAACAAGAAACATATGTTAGCGTAGTGTTTACTGAGCATGAAGAAATTGCGGTTAGGTACCAGCGTTTGCTCAAAGAATTTGATACCAAACTTGAAAATCGTTTGATTGAGTTAAATAAATTTTCAGAAGACCAATTAAAATCTGATATAACTCTCAATAAGAATAATGCTGTAAAAGATTATAATCAGCGTAAACAATATTTAGGTACTTATGCAAAACAAGCAGAAGATCTAAGAAATCTCATTCTAAGCTTCTCCAAGGTTAATAAGCCAAGTGAATTTTTCTCAAAACAAATTCTGAAAAAATATGTTGGACATGAATTTCTTACCGAGGGAGGATACCCTAACGACAAGTTCAGGATTGAATTATTAGCTCGCGCCATTAGAACGATAGAAGTTCCGAATGATGCTGACAATCAAAAGCAATTAGGTCTGATTCATACGATTCTTCCTGAAGGGACATCAAAAAAATTACCCATATTGTTAGGTGTAGCCGCATTCGTACTCGCCGGTGTGGCTCTAACAGGTTTAATGTTGGGTACTGGTCCAGCAGCTATTATCCCAATTGCAATTGCGTTAACAATGTTCTCAGCGGGATTCTTCGGAAGTTTTTTTGCCTTCCAAGCTATCCCTATTGTGCAAGAAAAACATGAAATTTATAAAAAATATAAAGATACAATTCCAAATATCTCGAAAAATCTTCAATTTTTTACTCAGTCTGAAATGGAAAAACATATCACTCAAAAGAAAGCTGAGGATAACAGTGTTCATGTGAGTCAAAGCAGCACAATTGCAGCCTTATAATACACAAATTAAAATACTGTTTTCTTGATTAGGTGCCCCATAGATGTTTTTGGGGCATTTTTTTAATTAAAGATATTTAGTTGGTTGACCAAAATATAGGGGTAACGCGTAGTTTTGTATGCTCATCTTTCTACATTGATTCTACATGAGAATTTCAGAACTTCGGTGTGATTCGTCACAACCCTTGTGTGATATGGCTCCCCCTCGTTGTAACGTCTCGCAGAGTATGATCTCTAATTCTTCATTTTATCTCGCGATCAATTAGTTGAAACAGAGCAGAAAGATATCAAATACGACGATTTGCGTTTTTAGCGTGTGTCTTTTTTTCTTGCCTGAGTAAAAGTGTTTTTGTTTTTTTTGGGGCGCTCAATAGGGCTTTCCGTTGCATCAATAAGCACAACATCATACTCAACATCACTTTTAAGTAAAGCCTTACGTCCTGGTAATGAAAACTGACCATCTTTAATAAGGGTGTCTTCAACCCATCTTATATTTCGATAACAAGAACTTTCACTGATTCCATAGCTACGTGAAATATGAAAATATGTTCTATATTCGCGCAAGTACTCCAAAGTCATAAACAATCTATCTTCAATGACCAGTTTGTTTGGTTTACCGCCTTGTGCTTTGAGAACAGCTTCGGCTTCTCTCAATATGCTTACCATCACATCAAAAGTAGTACGTTTAACTCCCGTCAATCTACGAAAATTGTCCGCCGACTCTTCTTTAACTTGCTCAAACCTCATCGACATCCTTGCCAAAAATTAACAAGTTTAATCAATTTCTGAGATTATGCAAGAGCTCTATTGTTGGGCCAAGGCCCAACCTACTATGTCGGCATGTAACATGTAAAAAGTGTCTTGATAACTTCCCAGCCACGCGTTACATTAAAAAGCTAGATGATTTATAAATAAGATAATCTATGTACCAAATCATTCTGCATGCAACTGATTTAAGCGATGCGCATTTTCATTGGTGTCAACAGG
>CAMDJY010000036.1 GCA_945901145.1 Legionella genomosp. 1
AACCCCTCTCTGTTCTATTGCAGACGCTTGTGCAGCATCATGTGCGATTCTTCCTAATTTCAAACCAGTTCAACTAAACGGTAAATATCATTTTGATGGATGTTATTCAGAACCTTTGCCTAGTGAATATTTTCGAGATAAAAACAGCCTCAATGATACATATTCTAGTGAGAGACAATCCGAAAGATTGCTATTTGTATTTGGTCCTGGCCCAAGTATGCTTGGGAAAGTTTGGCAAAAAACTTTGCATGGTAGTCCTAGTCCAGAACTTGTTTTTTTAGATTCAAATGAAGAGATACAATTAAAACAACTATCATTACAATCTTTAACTACCCCCCATACACCTAGAGAAATATACATTTGGATTGATCAAAACAGTAAAAAAGTGTTTTATATTTCTCCTGCTTCACCTGCCGTTTTGCACCATTTTAGCTTCAGTGAATTAAATATTAATGATAATGAAAATTTCAATACGAATCTTGTTTCAGAGAAAACTGAATTTTACAGGTCTAAGTTTGCACCTTATACAGTTAATTTTTACACAAAACTGGTTCATCGCAATCATTTAAACTCCATTTTAGGCAACCTATCGCCCATCTGGTTGCTAAATTATTTATCAGGTTTCATTAAACTATTACTCGGGTTTCCAATATATATTGCAAGCCTTTTTGAATCATTATGTCATCGTCTTAAGACTTTTTATTCATTAAATACGGTTGTGCTCCATTCAAATTTGGCGGGGCATTCATTTCAACAAGCGGAAAAGACAAAGAGAACAATTGTTGCTACTTATTATTTAGACACTATGAACCATTTGGTATTGTATAATTACGCCAATCCCAAAGAACAAGAGTTCTATATCAATATTCTAGATTATTATTTCATGATTTACCAAACTTTATTAAATGCGACAAATGTTCAAACAAACGGGTATACAGAGCGCTACAGCAATGAAAAAAATCCTAGAGTACTCTATGAAATGATCAAAGAAGATGTGACAGAAAATCCAGTTTCATCACGAGCGATGGCGTTAACATGGGCTGTTGAATTGCATTTAGGGCAAATTACACAAGATCAAATCTTGATTGAAATTCATGAATACGCTCAATCAAAATGTAAAACGTATAGTAGTTTCTTCTATGGTCATAAATTTAAGAAACAATACGAGTATTCGTTAGAGCTTCATAAAAAAGAAATGGTTTTAAATTAAACATCAAACGGTCCTTTTGTCGCCACGTCTGTATGGTTATCCAAGGTCCAGTGAAATAGCAAATTACCTAGTCTCTCAAGCCAATGCCTTTTTTAATGAGTATGCAGTTGGTGATGATAAGTATAAGCAATATTGTACTAATCACTATCCAAGCGATGCTGATATCAGCATCGCTCTGCTGGCCGAGCATCGCGTATCTTAATGCACTGATCATATAGTAAATTGGGTTAAAGTTGGTAAATTGTTGCCAAAATGGGGGCAGCATTGATAGGGTGTAAAATACACCGCCTAAATAAATTAACGGTGTTAAAACAAAAGTAGGAATAAATGAAATTTCATCAAAAGTATGCGCGAGCATGCCGTTTAAAAAACCTGCCAGTGAAAACAGGGTCGCGACTAAAATGATTACCATAAATGTCTCAGGAAGATGTCCGAGATTAATATCAGCAAAGAAATAAGAAACACTTAACACTAAAATACTGACAATAAGTCCTCGAAACACACCGCCGAGCGTATAGCCTAATAGTAACAGACTCCAATGCATGGGGCTGACCAGCATTTCTTCAATGCTTTTTTGAAAACGGACAATATAAAGCGAATTTGCGACATTAGTATAAGCATTGGTAATCACTGACATCATGACTAGACCGGGCGCAATGAAGGTATTGTAGTGTTGTCCGGACACGAGCCCAATCCGTTGGCCAACAATGGCTCCAAAAATTAAAAAATAGAGACAAGTGGTAATGACCGGGGGGAGAAAAGTTTGGGCAGGAATTCTAAACATGCGCACGAGTTCTCGTCGTGTGAGTGTGTAGAGCGCGATAAATTGGGGATTAGTGTTCATGTTGAATTAAATCCATAAAAAGCTCTTCCAGGCGATTGGTTTTATTGCGCAGACTTTGAATGGTAAGACCTGCTGTTTTAAATTGGGTAAATATATCGTTGAGGGTGTGTTGATTTTCAATTTTTAATTCGAAGGTGTGGGCATCAATTCGCGTTGCAATGCCCCCCTGAAAGTTGGGTAAGGACTCAATTGGGTGGACGGTATTAAAGACATAAGTTTGGTGTGTTAATGTATTGAGTAAAGCACGCATAGATGTATTCTTCACGATCTGGCCTTCTTGGATAATCGCGATGTTTTTGCATAATTGCTCAGCTTCTTCCAAATAATGCGTGGTGAGGATGATTGTTGTGCCTTCTTGGTTAATTTTAGTCAAAAATTGCCACATACTACGTCGAATTTCTACATCAACACCCGCTGTTGGCTCGTCTAAGATGAGGACTTGTGGCTGATGGATGAGCGCTCTTGCGATCATTAAGCGGCGTTTCATGCCGCCTGATAACTGCCGAACAATGGACTGACGTTTTTCCGAAAGGCCTAAGTCCTTCAGTAGGGTATCTACCCTGGGACGTGCACGACGACGAGACAGGCCATAATAACCAGCTTGATTAAGTAATGTCTGTTCGCAGGTTTCAAAAATGTTGAGATTGACTTCTTGTGGGACTAAACCTAAACATTGTTTGGCTTGTGTCGTTTGTGCATCAAGATCGTAGCCACAAATCTTGATAGACCCTGAGGTTTTAGTGAGAAGCGTGGTAATTAAACCAATGGTTGTCGATTTACCTGCACCGTTTGCACCAAGCAGGGCGAAAAAGTCTCCTGCTTGAACTGAGAGGTCAATGCCTTTGAGCGCGACAATGCCATTGGCGTAAGTTTTTTGTAGATTTTTAATCTCAATGGCATGCATAGATCATCGGCTTAGTTGATTTAATCGACTTTTTTCAATGTTAATTTTTCTTTGATTCTTGCTGCACGTCCTGTTAAGTTGCGCAGATAATATAATTTAGCACGACGGACGTCGCCACGGCGCTTCACGGTAATGCTATCAACAATTGGGCTGTAAGTTTGAAACACCCGCTCTACCCCGACATTGTGGGAAATTTTGCGTACTGTGAACGCTGAATTTAACCCGCGATTACGTTTAGCAATAACGACACCTTCAAACGCTTGTAGTCTTTCACGTGTGCCTTCTTTGACTTTGACTTGAACCAACACTGTGTCTCCAGGATTAAATTCTGGAATTGTTTTTCCCTGCATTTGTTCTGCATTGATTTGGTCGATAATGTTGCTCATGACTCACTCCTCAATTTAACAACCCACCGAATGAGTTGTTGTACTCGTGTTTAAATTCGATAAGCAATTGCTTATCTGTTGGGTTTAATACTTTTTTTTCTAACAAATCTGGTCGTTTTAACCAGGTTTTTCCTAATGCTTGTTTGCGTCGGTAACGCTCAATTTCATAATGGTTGCCACCGAGTAAAACGGCAGGAACCTCTTTTTCATCGACCTTGGCAGGTCGTGTGTAATGTGGGTGGTCCAGTAGGCCTGACATAAATGAATCATGTAAGGCTGATGTTGGATCACCTAAGCAACCTGGCAATAATCGAATGATCGCATCGATAAATACCATTGCTGCGAATTCACCACCGGTTAACACAAAGTCGCCAAGAGACCATTCTTCATCCACATGTGTGGTGATAATGCGCTCATCGATGCCTTCATATCGTCCTGCAATAAACAGCAAAGATTGCTGCTCTTTTGCAATGCGATTTAAATCCGTTTGCTGTACAACATGCCCTTGTGGGCTTAAATAAATTGTCCGGCATGTCTTCGGCAATTGCTGACGCGCGCATTGAATGGCGGCGTCTAAAGGCTCATACATCATCACCATACCAGCCCCGCCACCATAGGGTTTATCATCTACGGCGCAGTGGGGTGGGCGAGCCCAATCCCGTGGGTTCCAATGGTCTATATGTGCCAAGCCTGCTTTTAGGGCGCGGCCAGTGACGCCATACTGCAAAGCGTCGAACATCTGCGGAATAATGCTGATAACACCGATATTCAGCATAGGCCTAAAAATCCAAATCCCAGTTTACCGTGATTTGCCGCTTTTCTCGATGAATATTGAGTACAACCTCATCCATCAAATAGGGAATCAAATAACGTTGTTCGCCTTGAACAAGCAACACATCATTCGACCCTGTCGGAATAATTTCATCAACGGTACCTAAGACTCGACCATCTTGATGAACAACGGTCATCCCAATTAATTCATGCCAATAAAACTCGCCTTCATCAAGTGATGGTAAACTCTCTTTTGCAACTGCAATGTCAAAGTTAGTTAGCAAAGCGACGTCCTCACGTTCAGTGTATCCAGCAATTTGTGCCAAAATATGCTTATGATTGACTTCGGTTTTGACGCGGCTGATGGGACACCATTGATTCTTTTTTTTGATATGCCAGTTTGGATAGTCGATAATACTTTCACGCGGTTCTGTAAATGAAATTATAGACACTAAGCCTTTAATTCCGTGGGGCCGACCAATTTTACCAACAATAATCCATTCAGAATCAACAGTATTCACGCTAATTATGCAGCTTCTTTTATTTTTTTATGAAATTCTTTAATCAGTGAGCTGACACGGTCAGACAATTGCGCACCAACGCCTTGCCAATGTGCTAATTTTTCAATATCAAGATGTAAACGAACTTCTTGACCTCGGGCAACAGGATTAAAGTAGCCAATATTTTCGATGTAGTTTCCATCGCGACGTCTGCGGCTGTCTGTGACCACAACATGATAAAAAGGACGCTTTTTGGCGCCTGCTCTTGATAAACGGATAACGACCATTGTTTTCCTCTGTATTTACGTGATAATTAAGTATCTTCTTTGATTAAAATTTTTAGAAGATCCGAAAAATGTCGATAATTGTACGAAAATTAACGCACAATGGGAAGGATTTTTTTATTTTATTTGTAACTATCCTTAACCTGGAAATATTCCCTTCATCCCCGGGAGTCCGCCCATGCCTCGCATCATTTGTTTTAGACCGCCTGTTTTCGTCATTTTTTTAAGCATTTTTTGCATTTGTTCAAATTGTTTGAGAAGACGGTTGACGTCTTGAATCTGTGTGCCTGAACCTTGTGCAATTCTGCGTTTGCGTGATCCGACAATAAGTTTAGGAATTCGCCGCTCTTTCATGGTCATCGAATTGATGATAGCTATGGTTTGCTTTAATTTATCATCGGTTGATTGTTGGGGAATATTGTGACTGAGCTGACTTAATCCGGGAAGTTTTCCCATCATGCTCGCAATGCCACCCATATTGTTCATTTGCAATAATTGTTCTTTAAAATCATTTAAGTCAAAACTTTTGCCTTTTTTTAATTTTTTCTTTAATTTTTCATGTGTGACTTTGTCAGTTTTTCGTTCTACATCTTCAATAAGACTTAGTAAATCACCCATACCCAAGATACGCGAAGCAACGCGTTCTGGATGGAAGCGTTCGAGTGCGTCGGTTTTTTCACCATGTCCCATGAATTTAATCGGTTGACCGCAGATATGCCGAATTGATAATGCCGCTCCACCTCGAGCATCACCGTCGGTTTTGGTTAAAATCACCCCGGTGAGGGGCAGAGCACTATGAAACGCTTTGGCAGTATTCGCAGCATCTTGGCCGGTCATGCTGTCAACAACGAATAAAGTTTCGATGGGGTTTGCCTCTGCATGGATGGCCTTGATTTCTGTCATCATCGTATCGTCAATGTGCAATCGACCTGCGGTGTCAATGATCAAGACATCCATGAATTGTTTTTTTGCGCTTTCTATGGCTTGCTGCACAATATGAATCGGATTTTCATTGGTTTGGCTTGGGAAAAAATGTACGCCTATCTCTGTGGCTAATCGCTCAAGTTGTTGAATTGCCGCAGGTCTATAGATATCCGTGCTGACGAGCATGACTTTTTTCTTTTCAGTTTCTTGTAAAAAGCGTGCAAGTTTAGCTGCAGATGTGGTTTTTCCTGAACCTTGAAGTCCTGCTAATAAAAATATGGCAGGGGGTTGGGTTTTTAAATTAAGCTCAGCATTTTTATCACCCATTAAATGAATTAATTCGTCATGAATGATTTTTAATAATGCTTGATCTGCTTTTAAATGTTTCTCAATTTCTGTTCCAAGAATTTTTTGTTTGATGTTCTCGGTAAATGCTTTCACGACCGGAAGCGCTACGTCCGCTTCAAGTAGGGAAACGCGCACATCACGTAATACTTGCTGCGTATTTTCTTCAGTAAATTTGCTTTGACCCATTAATGCCTTGAATGAATCAGTCAAACGTTGTGTTAAATTATCAAACATATATAAGCCTCGCGCCTGTGTTAATTGTGCTTATGATACAACAAAATGCCAGATGATGAGACAGTGATTTAAGAAGATATTATTTTTTGTTATGATTTGATCTCTTTCTGCAAGGTGTTCTTCATGTCAACGTCATTGACTTCATTGATTTTAATTTTAATCTTTTTAATTATAATTTCTGCTTTTTTTTCTGCTGCAGAAATTGGCATGATGTCTTTGAACCGTTATCGATTAAGACATTTAGTCAAAAAAAATCATCAACAGGCTTGCCGGGTGAATCAATTGTTGATGCATCCAGATAAATTATTAAGCGTGGTATTGATTGGGAACACGCTTGCCAATATTGTCGCTTCCACAGTCGCAACTTTGATTGGTCAGCGTTTAGGTGGTGACCTTGGTGTTGCCGTTGCAACTTTGTCATTAACTTTAGTTGTTTTGATTTTCTCTGAAATGGCACCAAAAACTTTGGCAGCACTTTACCCACAACGGGTAGCTTTCGCAACGGTCTTGCCATTAATGTTTTTGCAGAAATTGTTGATGCCTTTGGTTGCGCTGGTGAGTGCGGCTGCGAATACTATTTTGCGTATGTTGGGGATATCCCTGCATCGTGCGCAAAAAGAAGCATTAACGCGTGATGAACTCCGCTCTGTCGTTCATGAAGCCGGCGGGCTGTTGCCGATTGAGCACAAAAGCATGTTAATTAGTTTGCTTGATTTAGAATCTGCCCGGGTTGAAGATATTATGGTGCCTAAAGCCGATATTGTCGGCATTGATCTTGATTTACCTTGGCCTAAAATTTTAGAGCAGCTGGAAACGGCACAACATACACGGTTACCGTTATATCGAGGTAGTCTTGATCATCTCGTTGGTCTGGTGCATTTGAGAGATGTGTTAAATCTTGTTTTAAGTGCTGATTTAGATATCGAGCGCTTGATTAAAATGGCTGATGCCCCCTATTTTATCCCAGAGGCAACGCCATTAAATGTGCAAATTCTTAATTTTCAAAAAATGAAACGACGTAGCTGCTTTGTTGTTGATGAGTATGGCAATTTACAGGGTTTGGCGACGATGGAGGATATTTTAGAGGAAGTCGTTGGTGATTTTACAACAGATATCGCTGCGTTGACTAAAGATATTATTTTTCAGTCGGATGGCACGTTGATTGTGGACGCGAGTATTACTTTACGTCAATTAAGTCGCGCGTTGACTTGGCAGTTTACCGATCTTGGTCCACGCACGCTCAGTGGTTTAATTATAGAGCATTTAGGCTATATTCCGCCTGCAGATTGTTGTTTACTGATTGATTCTTATTATATCGAAATTTTAAAAGTCGCTGACAATATGATTAAAAGCGTAAAAATGATGAGCGCTGTCAATAAGAATCATGAGACAAAGTCATGATTAACCAAGAACCAATCCTGCTGATAAAATTTTCTGAGATCATCAAGTAATGTCAGTGCTGATGTTTGTTTCGCAAACGGTGTATTTAAATCATCAATCCAGGCACCGGTGCTTTGTTGTTGAATAATGGGTAAATATCCATGCGGGGTTGGATAAAGCGCTAAAACCCAATCATCTTGTAAGATTGCATATAATTTTTCAGAATCTAACCAATTCAGTTGATTTTTTTTTATTTTTAACAACCCTTGTCGTGGTGTCACACGGAAGATTTTTTGACCCAATTGTCGTGCTTGCTCCGCTGATAAAAATTGATTGGGAAACATACCGCTCTCGAGGATGAAGGCACGTTTAGGGAGTTCTTGTGTGTGATCTTGAATAGCTGGTAGGAGGGATATTCCGTCCATGACTTGAGCTTGTTTTATGTTTAAATAGTCAACTAAAGTTGGTGTGATGTCCAATAAAGCCACTCGAGATGTGATCTTATGTGCTTGATTGATGATGTGATCATGGTCATGTATCTGAAACCCTAGGACACAATGATACTGTGCTGGGCTTAAAAGATCAGAACCATGACCGGCACTTTTATTGAGTTCAGTAGATGTATGTTTTGCAAAATAAACTTCAAGGTTACTGCTTTTTGTGCCTTGATAATTCATACGTGTTGTTTGGCGCGAGTTCTCAGTGTAGAGGGTTTCCCCGTGATCGCTGAGTAAAATGATCATGGCATGATCGAGGAGTTCTTGTTGTTTGAGCGTTGTTAAGAAAGCAGCGACCTGTTGATCGACGCCTGCTAATGCAGCTAAATACATAGGTTCACGCCCTTGCATATTAAATTCATTGTCGAGTTGATGTTTGGGGGTGGATGCATAAGCATAAGGCCAATGAGGGAGAGTAAAATGAACGGCCATAAAAATCGGCTGGTTCTTGGATGTTTTGAGCAGTGCTTTTTTAAGCGCTTGATCAAATGTTTTGGGATAATAAGAAAAATAGCTCGCTCGGTTCATATGATTATAGGGAAATAGCCATTGTCCTAAAGATGAGTTAATGAGGAGATTAGTCAGTGGAAAATCGTTAAATTTACCTAAAAGAATATCATTGATGCCACGTTTGGGGCCGATGATAGTTTCAAATCCAAAATCTTTATCTAAGAGATTAAATCGACGGTCATCGGTTGCAAACAGCGTTTGATAATTTATTTTTTGTAGTCTCCAGGCAATGCTTTTTTTAGGCGCTGTTGACGATGCGATGAGATTATATTGGGCTTGGTGGTGTTTGGGGTAAAGCCCCGTGAGGATCGTGCTCCATGCCGGATAAGTTCTTGCGAGTGGGCTGATGGTCTCGGTAAACCAAACACTTTGTTTTAAAAAAGAATATACGGTTGGCATCAGTTTTTGATTAATACTGTCAGGATTGAGCGAGTCAATGCCGATGATGAAAATATTTGGAGCAGTGTTGGTGCTTTTTAATTTGATTGATTCTTTATGACGCAATGTTGTATTGATCGATATTATTATACTGATGCTTGCAATGAGGCTGAAGCTGAAGCAATTTGGATATTTTCGATGTAAAATCCACATACCATGAAGACTGAGTCCAAGCAATGGTACACTGGTTAATCCTGTAAGTATTAATGCAATCGTTGGGCTTATTTCTGGGAATAGTGTGCGACTAAATAGGCTCAAGGGAAAAAACAGCGTATTACAGCATAAGATGGCACAGAGTGTATCCCAGGCAATAAAACTCTGAATTTTTTGGTAAGTCTTAGTGGGCCAGTTGTATATTTTGATTGCCCAGATGAGCAATGTTTGCCAGCAAGATAACAGTAGATACAATAAAAATTGGATACAAAGCGTTAACAAGATTTCATAATAGATGAGTTTTGGCAATGGAATCGAGCTGACGAAGCTACTACTTTGAGCGAAGATAAATATAAGTTGGAGGATTAGAAAAAAAAAATTAAACGCAAAAAAATTAGGCATATAAAGCATTGCGATTGCGTAATGCGCTACCTATGGTATTTGCATCTAAAAATTCGAGCTCTCCACCCGTAGGGATGCCATGTGCGAGTTGTGTGGTTTTGATTTTATAGGGTTCTAAAAGCGCTTTAATAAAATGAATGGTGGTTTGTCCTTCAATCGTTGGGCTTAAAGCTAAAATAACTTCTTGAATTTTGCCTTGCATGACCAGCTGTTGGAGGCCATGAAGTGCAATGTC
>CAMDJY010000037.1 GCA_945901145.1 Legionella genomosp. 1
AGGTACGTCTGCCATATTACTTGATACACGTAAAACTATTCCTGGATTACGCTGTGCACAAAAATATGCTGTGGTTTGTGGTGGTGGCAAAAACCACCGTTTAGGACTTTATGATGCGTTTTTGATTAAAGAAAATCATATTAAAGCCTGTGGATCGATAACGATAGCCATTGAAAAAGCTCGTATATTACACCCAGATCGTTTTCTAGAGATTGAAGTAGAGAATATAGAGCAACTTAAAGAAGCGTTTCAAGCGCAACCGGACCGGATTTTATTAGATAATTTTAATCTAGAGATGATGACTGCAGCGGTTGCAATGAATCAATTTGGCATCCCGTTAGAAGCATCAGGCGGGGTTTCTTTGTCTAATTTGCATCTTATTGCCGCAACAGGTGTGAATTTTATATCCGTGGGTTCGATTACTAAATCGATACAAGCCATTGATCTGAGTTTGTTATTAAGAGGAAGATGATGACGATTCATGTTGTATTAACTGGAGGGGGAAGTGCCGGTCATGTGAACCCGAATTTAGCTCTCATAGATGCATTAGAGAGTAAGGGCTGCCGTCTGGATTATATTGGTTCTGAAACAGGTGTTGAGCGCGAAATGATCACGAAGCGCCGGATACCATATCATGCGGTTCGTTCTGGTAAATTAAGACGTTATTTTAGTTGGCAGAATTTTATTGATCCGTTTAATTTAGTGATTGGTTGTTTTCAAGCCTATTTTTTGTTGTATCGACTAAAACCTCAGGTAGTGTTTTCAAAAGGTGGCTTTGTTGCCCTGCCCGTGGTCCTCAGCGCTTGGTTACACAGAATTCCTGTGATTGCGCACGAATCGGATTTAACCCCGGGGCTTGCAAATCGTTTAAGCCTAGCGTTTATTGATACTTTATGTGTGACTTTTTCCGGTTCAAAAGCGCATATTCAAGATCAAACTAAAATACGAGTGACCGGTACGCCGATTCGTGAAAGTTTGTTACAAGGCTCAGCACAAAAGGGCTTGAGTCTGTGTGGGTTTGAGCAAACGAAGCCTTGTTTATTAGTTATTGGGGGCAGTCAAGGCGCTCAAGTGATTAATCGTTGTGTTCGAGAAATGCTTCAGGAGTTAACAGTAAATTTTCAAGTCATTCATCTATGTGGCAAAGGTCATCTTGATAAAAAATTAGAACATCAATCTGGTTATCGTCAATTTGAATATGCGCATGAGGATTTGCCACATTTATTTGCTGCGAGTTCTTTGGTTATTTCTCGTGCAGGTGCTAATGCTATATATGAAATTCTAGCTTTAGGCAAGCCACATATTTTAGTGCCATTATCGCGCCGTTCAAGTCGGGGCGACCAAATTGAAAATGCGCGTTATTTTAAGCAGCAAGGCATCAGCCTGGTGATTGAAGAAGAATCATTAACGCCCGCGACCTTAAGGACCGCACTTGATCAATTATTAGCATCATCAGAGCAACGGATTGCAAAAATTCGCGCGCTTGAGATTAAATCAGCCACAGATACTATTGTGAAACTTATATTAGACAAGGCAAGTCTCTCACAGGAGAAGGCATGAACGCTCAAGATTTTTATCAAGTCGACATACCGATTGGTAGCATCAAATTGTTGATATTGACTAAAACAGATTTATCTATGCAATACGAACAATTATCTCAGTCCGTCCAAATTGCATTTCGTCTGAAACAGTTTAAAGCAAATTTGGGTGATGTTGTTATCATCGGTGATGAGTACGGTCAGGTGACTGAGGTTTATATCGGTCAGGGTGATGGCAGTGATCGTGATGCGATCCTCCATGCTGTTATGCATCTCCCTCAAGGGACTTATCAAGCTCGTCAACCATTATCTATACGTGCAAGTGTTGCGTGGTCTTTAGCGCAATATCGTTTTACGCGATATAAAAAACGTGATCTCACCCAACGCGTTCTTGTTGTGGCTTCAGAACGATTACCAGACATTTTAGCAGAAACAACATCAGTTTTTTTGACTCGAGATTTGATTAATACACCAGCTCAAGATATGGGTCCTCAGGCACTCACTGAGGCATTAAAGACGGTAGCAGAACAACATGGTGCTTTATTTGAACAATGGATTGGTGATGAGTTAGTAAAACAGGGTTTTCCCGCAATATACGCCGTAGGACGTGCTGCGCATGAAGCGCCCAGATTGTCGATGTTAACATGGGGGCAAGCAGATCATCCCCGTGTTACTTTAGTTGGTAAAGGTGTTTGTTTTGATTCCGGTGGACTAGACATTAAACCTTCAAGTGGCATGCGGTTGATGAAGAAAGATATGGGTGGAGCAGCTCAAGTCATAGGCCTTGCACACTGGTTAATGAGCCATCACCTCCCGATTCGACTACAAGTGCTGGTTCCTGCCGTTGAAAATGCAATTGGCAGTCGTGCTTATCGTCCTGGCGATGTGTTAACCATGCGCAATGGGTTGACGGTAGAAATTGATAATACCGATGCCGAAGGCCGTTTAATTCTTGCTGACGCTTTAGTTAAAGCTTATGAATTTAAACCTGATTTAGTGATTGATTTTGCAACATTGACTGGTGCGGCGCGTGTTGCAGTCGGGACAGAAATATCTGCGTTTTTTTCTAATGATGAAGCGCTGTCTCAAGGGATTCAACAAGCGGCAAGTGACATGCACGATACTGTATGGCGCATGCCTTTATTTCCAGGATATGCTAGTCTTAATGATTCAGCGATTGCTGACTTGTCGAACTCAAGTTCATCTTCATATGCTGGTGCAATTACTGCCGCATTATTTCTCGAGCGTTTTGTTGATAATACAATTCCTTGGGCTCATTTTGATATCATGGCTTGGAACGTGACGAATAAACCCGGCAAACCTGAAGGTGGTGAAGCGATGGGCATGCAAGCGGTCGCTGCTTATTTAATTCGACGATTTCACACACAAAACTCATGAGGATAAATTGAGCTGTTCCAAGTTTTCTTCTAAAGTTTGGGCTTGATGAGTCCTCTTAGTCTGATTAAAAAATAAGAAATAATTTTGTTTTCGATGAGTGTCAGCTTGTTTCATGCAATAATTTGCACGAGCGTTCGACCTCATTAAAATTAAAATACAGCCACTATTCTTATTTTCTATGGCTCGATCTAAGGCTGAATAATTATTACTGTCAATATGATCCAAGTCTGCACCGTTTTTGATAAGAAATGCTACAATCTCATCGTGTCCTTGCGCTGCTGCCCATGATAAGGCAGTTCGGTGAGAATTATCTTTAACATCAATCAAATTTGGATAGATTTGAATCAATGTTTTTACGAGATCCAAGCGTCCATTGGCTGCTGCCAGATGAATGACATGAGATTTACCATCAACAGCAGATGTTATGACAGCACCTGCATCAACCAGAAAAAGTGCGATAGGGTCCAGTGTTTGATTTTCAAGAGCTAGATCCAATGCTGTGTAATGATTAGTACTTTCAATATTTATATTAGCTTCTTGAGCGATTAGGTGGCGTAAAATCTGTATTTGATTACAAAACACTGCATAGTGGATTAGCGCATATCCATGTTGATCGATTTTATTTATAAACGCTGGATTACATTGAAGTATAAATTGAACCCATCTCAAATTTCCTTCTCTAATATCGTTTTCCATGCTTGGCAGATGGTTTGCAATGGCCCCTGCTTCCATCAAAATTGTACTCGTGGAAAGATGACCACTTGCAAGTGCCCAATCTAATGGAGAGAAATGGTTGTACTTAGGATCACTCACACCTGAAAACTGAGTGACCAAATTGATATCAGCACCTTGTTTAATAAAAAATGATACAACATCATCATATCCGTTCTGCGCTGCCCACGAGATTGATAGCAATTGGTTGAGTGCTTGATTGTTGATTCGATTTTTTGGATTTTGTATTAAACATCCTTTGATAACATCAGAAAAAATTGCATATTTGTCTTCGGGGATTTCAACAGACGAAAGGCCCTCAGCGATTTTTTCCCAAAACTGTATCTTATTACCGCTTTTTTTATAATCATAAAATGGTTTAGGCGAGCCAACCATTTCTAATAAAGTGAGGCCTAATGCATAAATATCAGTTAATTCATTATAAGCGTATTGTTTAGCTTTAGCTTTCTTCAGGTAGATTGAAGCGATTTCTGGGGCAATATATTCTGGTGTACCCAACGGATCAGTGGTGAGCGCAGTCTCTTTGCTGCTTGATAATCCAAAGTCAGCAAGTTTTGCTTGCCAGCGATCATTCAGGAGTATGTTCTCAGGCTTAATATCTCGATGTATAAAGCCTTGTTCATGCAAATAGGTTAAACCCGCGACAATATCTTGCATCATTGTAAAACAGGTATTTGAGTCAAATTTTATAAATTTGACGTATAAAGCGTCAAATAAATCACCTTGATTCATGAGTTCTAAATAAAGATAAAGCGCTTGCTCTTGATCATTCTGTTCGCTGAAAAACAGTTCGACGATATTTGGATGTTTTAATTGGTTGTGTATATCGATTTCAATTCGAAGAGATTCTAACGATTTATTTGGATTATTGTTTAATGTTATTTTTTTGACTGCTACTGGTAAACGATCTGAATTTCGAAAACCTGAAAATACAGTAGCAAAAGAACCACGTGCTAATATTTGATTATTGTCATAACTGTACATAATATTTTTTATCTTTTGAACGAAGCCCAACAGTATAATGAATGATTAAAAAAATATCAATATTTGTATATTTTTATCTATGAAAATGAGTTTTCCATGTTTTTTTAACCAAAATGCTGATAGTATTGATTTTAATTAATATTTACTTATTGGGTACTTGTGTTTGTTATTACTGGGGGTGGCAGTGGCATTGGTCGTGCCCTAACCGAATCGCTTGTTGCACGCGGATCTCGGGTTTTAATTGTTGGTCGGCGTGAACAACTATTACAACAAACTGCTAAATTATCAAATTCTATTGATTATATTCAAGCAGATATTGCTTCTGAAGCGGGTCTACAATCTCTCGTGATGCGATTAAAATGTGAGAACTCTTTAAGTGGATTAATTCATAATGCTGGGGTGATTGACCCGATTATGCCTATGGCAGACTTGGAACCTCAAGCTTGGCGAAAAATTTTAAGCATTAATCTCGACGCACCATTTTTTTTGACACAAGCGCTTAAACAACAGTTGGTGGGTGGGCGAGTGTTACATGTTGGTTCTGGTGCTGCCTATTTTCCTGTTGCTGGCTGGGCGCCATATTGTGTGTCTAAAGCGGGTTTAGCGATGTTGACAAAATGTTGGCAATTAGAGTGTCCCGAGATTGCGTTTGCCAGTGTGATGCCAGGAATTATTGATACGGATATGCAGGCACAGATTCGAGCATCTACCTCTATGCAACAGGATAAGTATGATTTTTTTTTAAATTTAAAAAAAAATCATCAACTACTTTCGGTTCAGCAAGTTGCGTCTTATCTGACCTGGTTGTTATTAGACATTGAAAGTACTGAATTTTCATCCAAAGAATGGGATATCTACGAGTCCTATGCTAAATTTCCCGAGTAATTATCTTGAGTAACTTATCCGAGTAATGACATGACGTTTGAAAAAAATATCGCTGAATTAACCTTGAGAAGTATTCTTCTGGCAATTTTATTGACCGTTTTGTTAGCAATATCTAATGCTTATCTGGCGTTAAGACTGGGAATATTAACTTCAGCGTCAATTCCAGCTGCGATTCTTTCTATGGGAATTTTGCGTTTTTTTAAAAATCCAAGCATTTTGGAAAACAATGCCGTACAAACAGCCGCCTCAGCAGGTGAAGCTGTTGCCGGTGGCATTGTTTATACGATTCCTGCATTAATTATTATTGAATATTGGCATCAGTTTGATTATTTTACGAATTTTTTTATTGCGCTGGCAGGTGGTGTTTTGGGTGTGATGTTTTCAATTCCGTTGCGTCGTATTTTGGTGAATGAACCAATTTTACAATTTCCTGAAGGACGTGCGATAGCAGAAATATTGAAAACATCTCGTGATGATGCCACGTTTAAGCATTTGTTATGGGGTGGGGGTGTTGGTGCGCTGATTGAACTGTGCCAAGTTGGATTTAAGCTGATCGCCACGCAGTGGAGTTACTGGTTCGTATTTCGTCAAACATTATTTGGTATGAATATCGGTTTTTCAGCAACGATGATTGGTGCCGGGTTTTTAGTTGGGCAAGACATGGCGCTGAGTATTTTTTTAGGCGCAGGATTAGCCTGGGGGATTGGGTTGCCTGTGATCAGCCGTTATCATGCTGATATTATTCAGCACAACTCTGCAGTAGATGCCATGATGAAACTATGGGAGACCGATCTCCGTTATCTCGGGATTGGTGCTATGCTATTTGCCGGAGTTTGGACGCTGATTAAATTATCTAAGCCCCTATATCAGCGTATTGCTTCATCTCTTGTTTCGATTAAACATGATGGATTGGCGGTGGCGCATTTAAGGACTGACCAAGATATTCCTATGCCGTTGGTATTTTCAGGTATATTAGTTATTGGCTTTGCGCTCTTTTGGTTTTTTCAATCAGTTTTTCCACTTAAACTGATAGGTTTTACAGATTTTTATGCAATAAATATGATTTTTATAGCAATTGCGTATGTCTTGATGATTGGTTTTTTGTTTTCTGTGATCACCGCTTATTTTTCAGGTATGGTGGGCGTCAGCGCCAGCCCGGGGAGTTCAGTGGTCATTGCGGGCATCTTATTTGCTGCATGGTTGTTTTTGGCAGTAATCCATGCATGGGTGGTAACGCCTTTATCGCATGATCAGCTTAAAGCGGTAGAGGCAATGACCATTATTGTAGGATCAATCGTTACCGGAATTGCTGCCATTGCTAATGATAATACGCAAGATTTAAAAGTCGGGCAATTGGTTGGCGCCACGCCCTGGAAACAGCAGCTGATGTTGTTATTAGGTGTTGTGGTATCAGCCTTGGTGATTCCCCCGGTGATGCATTTATTATTCGATGTCTACGGTATCGCTGGTGTCATGCCGCGTCCGGGAATGGATGCCAGTCAGTCGTTACCCGCGCCAACTGCCGTGCTTTTGGCGGCGATTACTACGGCTGTATTTCAGCATGCACTGCCTTGGCAGATGTTGCTGATAGGCGCAAGTATGATGATATTATTAATGGTGCTTGATCGTGTCTTGCACTTGAAACGTTTGTTTAATTTATCTGTTTTAGGCGTTGCGATTGGTATGTATTTGCCGCTATCATCTTCTTTCCCCTTGTTTATTGGGGGAATGATTGCGCATCGGGTCAAGCGGGCGGTTAAAGGGCATACCAACAAACAACAAATTGGTACTCTGATTGCCTGTGGTTTGGTCGCAGGCTCTGCGTTAATTGATGTATTGCTCGCTTTGATTTTTTCTTTGACGCACAGCCAAAATGCACTTGCTTTGATGAGCTCTACGCGTTTTGAGCCTTATCGCGTGCTTTTAGCTGTGACCACTATTTTTATTTTGAGTTTATGGATTAAAAATCGCGTTTCTCGTGAGCAATAGCATCATCATGTGCCAAAGAACGTCTATGTGCTCTAAAGTAACTCAATGGTGAGCAATCGAAGAGTTCGATGAGTTTTTCCATGTAAATACAGGCATACCTGTCGACTTGGTAAGCAAAGTAACTCTCTTCAGCGCCTGCGCGAAATATACGTCCCCAAGTTTGGTTATAAAATGCATCTTGCTCTTGAATGAGTGCACTGACAGTATTATCAATGAGCAAGATTTTATCTTGTAGTTGATTAATTCTAGAATCAAAATCATTGCTTTTTTCATCTAAACGTTTTGTGTAGAGTTCTATATATTCTTGTTCTAATTGTTTTTTTATCAACATATTTTCGGTAATTTGTTGTTCAATCGGCAATGCTTGGCGTTGTGCATCCATTTCTTTACCAAGCTCTTCGACGACTAATGCCGTTCGCCAATTACAATGTTTTTTAAGGCGGACGATATCTCCGTAAATATGATCGCCAAGATATAAAATTTCATCGCCATTTAACGCAAGATCATTAGTAAAAGTTGTTGCATTGCCACCTTGATAAACCCCTGGTGTTATTTTTCCGGAAAGATTAGTCATAAGCCCCGTGGCTGGGTCTATTTTTAAAAAACGCAAATTGTCATAAAAAAAACGTGGCTTACTGGAAAGAGTAATTACATATTCAAAGATATTTTCCCAGGTTTCCCCTTGCGGTAAAAAGGGATTGATTGCGTAATCTAGGAGTGTTTTTGTATAGGGATATTCAGAGTTTGTTAAGACAAAGATTTTTTTCCCATAACGAATAAATCGTTGAATACCTTCGATCAATTTTTCATCTTTAATCACAAAATGATCTAGATTTTGACTGATTTGCGCTTTTAGATTGCCATCAGCATGAACTTTGTCGACGGCAGATAAGACATCTGTCGCAATGACTTGATAACTTGGTAGCGCCTGGTGATTTTTATCTTTTATATCTACGAGTTGGCCATAGAGCACACAAAAAGCAATTGAAAAAGAAGTATCTATCACCATGTAGTTGGGACTACTTAAATCAGCATAAGTACTCCGATAAAAAGCTTGTTGTTCATGAAAATGGATGGGTTTGGTGCCATGATAACTTTGGCGAATTGCGCCATATCTGTTCAGTTTAAGAATATTGCCGTTTTCACTATCAATCACTAATCCACGAATTGCGTCGGTCATATTAAATTTAAATTGTCGAATTTCTTCTGGATAGCGTTTGTTTTCTATGAGTTCGTCAATAATCATTTTATAAACCAGATGCTCAAAATTTTCGGTTTTATATCGAATGAGCGTGTGATCCATATCTAGGCCTATAAACTTAATTTTTTTTAAGTTTAACGTTCGGTTTACAAATATATTTTGATTCATAGTATTCCTTACATATGTTACAAATGAATGAAACGAACAATTGATTGCTTAAAAAATAAAACAAACACCCCTGATGCGCACAAAAAAGGACCAAAAGGAATTGGTGTATTTTTATTTTTGCCTGTCATTTTTAAATAGATGATGCCAATACTCGCACCGATGAAAGATGCAAAAAACAATATAAAGGGTAGCATAAGACCACCAAACCATGCACCAAATGCAGCAAATAATTTGAAATCCCCATGTCCCATACCTTCTTTATGGGTAATTAAGTAAAAAATTTTAGCAAATAACCATAGACAAACATAAGCCATTGCTGCACTTAATACTGCATCAGGTAACGTCGTAAATAAATTTTCTGTATTCGCGATAAGCCCCATCCATAATAAACCTAAAGTCAGCTCGTCAGGCAAGAGCTGATGACTGATATCAATAAACGTTAAACAGATGATGATACTGATAAAAATCATGGAAAATAATAAGTAGATGGTCAAGCCAAAATGTATTGCAGCTGCTAATGAAAATAACAGCGTTAACAACTCGACCAATGGATAACGCATTGAAATTTTATGTTTACAAAAGCTGCAATGCCCCCCGGTAAAAAGATAGCCGAACAATGGGATATTGTATTGAAAACAAATGTTTTTTTTACAAGTTGGACAAAAAGAGCCTGGAAAAAATAAATTGATAGAGCGCTCTTTGGCGTGTTGCTGCTCCGTTGGTTCGAGCATAATAGGCAGGCGGTAAATAATGACGTTGAGTAAGCTACCAATCACTAAAGCAAGAATGGCAATCATGATATAACAGGTTTGAGGTGATTGAGTTATTAATAATTCGATCATGAAACAATCGCTCCGAATTGAAAAATAGGTAAATACATCGCCACAATGAGCAGACCAATTAAAAGTCCTAAAAAAATCATAAGACCAGGTTCTAGTAAGCGACTTAACAACTCTATCGACATGGTAAATGTTTCATGATATTGCTTAGCCACATGCGCCAACATTGCTTCTAATCTACCAGATTCTTCGCCAATTGCTATCATTTGTATCATCATATTTGGAAAACATTGAGTTTTTTCAAATGCGGTTTGTAAATTCATACCTTCTGCGACTGA
>CAMDJY010000038.1 GCA_945901145.1 Legionella genomosp. 1
TTAGAGACATAGGGCGGAGAGACCATGTTCATACTCAGAAGTTTACGATACAAAATCATGCCATTAAAATCTTCTTTAATGCGTGCAATATTTTCTTCGATGATGGTATTGGCTTGATCAACCCCGTTTTGCCAGCCTTTTTCGACGTAATAACACCATATTTGACGTTCTGTTGGTGTACTTGGTAGTAGGGACGTGTGAGGATACTCAGGTTTTTTATAATCTAACCAAAGATATTGACGCCAGTTGGGTGGCGTAGTAATAAAACGTGCTTGTTTCCCAACTTTATAAGTTCGGTCTGCAATGCGAATGGTTTGCGTGTCTGCTAAGTTAAGTGTATGCCTTCCCTCTAAAAGGACTGGAGGCAGGACGTTATGTTCTAGGGTGATGGCATTAAAGTCATAAATTGCATCTAAATTTCTGTTTTGTTTATTTAACTCATCATCAATGAATTTAGCGCGCCAGGCAAGGCCTGCTTGTGCCCCTAAAGTGAGCGCTGTTTCTCTGAGTGCCATTTCACGAATCTTGCCAGTTTTGGCTCTGGTAGCAGCGCGTGGCGCTGGTTTTTTAGCGTAGGCCATCGCTTTGAGTCCAACGAGAGAGTCTGTATCTCCAGCCTGTTTATTGCTCGAAGTAGAGCAAGCAGTAAGTCCTGCGAATAATAAGATTACACATAGGTTATGAATAAATTTTGGCATAGCGTAATTCGATCACTTGACTGTTTGGATAGACATGAATCGTTGCTTTTTTACCAGCTTGGTAGTCGACATCGCGAAGAATTTCAGCAAGGCTTACATCCGTTACGTCTAGGCTGATGAGAACAGGCACGGCCGGCGCTTGGCCTAACACCCGCATTTGATAATGTGCGGCTTTTGCAATACGTTCGGTTAATTCACCGATTGGTCCTGACCAGTCGACAGAGGCTCGTGTTTGTAGATTGTGCGCGTTAGGGATTGTACGCACGTTATCAGCCGTCGGCGGAGTGATTTCTTTTTCAATACGTGCCATTTTTAGCATGGAATCACTCACGGAATTGGCTGCTTCAGCAAGTTTAATGCTGGCATCGTCACTCGGTGCGTTGTAAGGAGGTTTTTTATAAGTAATTCCTTGTGCACATGATGCAATTAAAAAGCAAAGCGTTAAAAGTGTGATGAGCTTATTTTTCATCAATCGTCATTGAAAGCAGTTAAGATTGAATTGATTGAAACAGGAGCCCTGATGCTTGTCAAGCGGTATCGTTGGATGACGATCATCTGTATTGATCAAGAGGATTGATATCTGAGAGATTATCGGTATGATCTGGCCTAAAATAATTTTATAATTTTTTTAGGATCATTTTTTGTCTAACGATTACTTTAAAACAATACTGCATTATCTGTTACCTAAACGCCTGGTTACGATGCTGGCGGGATGCTTGGCGGAGGTTCGGGTGCCCGTGATTAAAAACTACTTAATTCAGCGGTTTATTGACGCATATGATGTTAATATGCAAGAAGCCCTGCAAGAAAATGTGAAAGATTATCCAACGTTTAATGATTTTTTTATTCGTCATCTCAAAAAAGACTGCCGCCCGATTGCACCTGCCGATCTCATTTGCCCGGTGGATGGTTTTGTCAGTGAACTTGGTCAAATTGAGCAAGGTCAATTATTGCAAGCCAAAGGGCGCTATTATCACGTAGATGAATTGTTAGCAGCAGATGCTGCGCAGTGTGCTTTATTTCGAAGAGGTTCTTTTGTCACACTTTATTTATCGCCAAGAGATTATCATCGCATTCATATGCCAATTGCGGCAGAGCTCACGTCAATGATTCATGTGCCGGGGGCGTTATTTTCTGTGCAACCGGCGACAACAAGAACCATTCCAAAATTATTTGCTAGAAATGAGCGCTTAGTTGTTTTTTTTGAGACAGCAGTCGGCCCGATGGTCATGGTTTTAGTGGGGGCGACGATTGTTGGTAAAATTGGAACGACTTGGCATGGAGATCTCGAGCGTCGCTTGAAAAAACAAGCTTATTTTTACAATCCAATAGCAGCGATTAAAACTGGCCTGAAGCAGGCAGAAGAAATGGGATATTTCAAGCTAGGGTCTACGGTAATATTATTATTTGGCGAACAAACTGCTGTGACTTGGGATCCATTATTAGCAGCTGGATCTCCAGTAAAACTCGGACAGGCCTTGGGGCATTGCAAATGATGTTGATCTTGAATTTATGATAAACATACTTCACGTCTATAAAACTTTTTTAAATGACACCTTTGGTGGCGTTGAACAAGTCATTGCTCAAATCGCCATGACGCCCAATACTTCTGATTATTGTCACACCGTGGTGTCGCTTTCAAAAAATCCTGGTACTGATACAAAAAATTGTTTTGGAATTAAAAATATACGATACCGAGAGAGTTTAAATATTGCTTCAAATACCATGTCTTTTGATTTGTTGCGAGATTTTAGTCGGATTGTTGAGCCTTATGATGTGATTCATTATCATTTTCCTTGGCCATTTGCTGATCTTTTACATGGTTTCTCGCGCATCAAAAAACCTTCGGTATTGACGTATCATTCTGATATTGTTCGTCAAAAAAAGCTTTTATTTTTTTATCGGCCACTGATGCATCGATTTTTACATGCAATGGATTATATCGTTGCAACATCCCCCAATTATTTTGCAACCAGTGAGGTGTTAAGCCAATATAAATCTAAAGTGCGGGTGATTCCGATTGGCTTGAATAAAGAGAACTATCCAATAGTCCCGTTGGATCGAGATGCTTATTGGCGTCAGCGTTTTGGTGATCGATTTTTTTTATTTGTTGGCGTACTGCGTTATTACAAAGGTTTGCATATTCTCTTAGATGCATTAAAAAATACAAATTTTCCTGTGGTTCTGGTGGGCACGGGGCCGATTGAAGCTGAGCTAAAAGCACGTGCAACAGCTTTAAATCTCAATCATGTTCATTTTGTTGGTCAAGTGTCTGAGGTGGATAAGGTTGCTTTATTGCGGCTTTGTACCAGCGTTGTTTTTCCCTCACATTTACGCTCTGAGGCATTTGGTGTATCTTTGCTTGAGGGCGCCATGTTTGGCAAAGCACTCATTTCAGCTGAAATTGGCACGGGGACGAGTTATATTAACGTTCACGAAAAAACCGGTCTTGTTGTTCCACCCGATGATCCGATCGCGCTCAGTCAAGCAATGTTTTTTATTTGGGAAAATCCTGATAGAGCAAAATTGATGGGGCAGGCTGCCGCTGCGCGTTATTGGAACCTGTTTACGGGGCATCAAATGATCACTGAGTATGAAAAAATATATATAAATGCGACCTCCATGGTTGATAAAATCTGATGAACAAGGAGCATATTTATGCAGATTATTCCCACAATTTTATGTGGCGGAGCTGGTTCTCGTTTGTGGCCTGTCTCAAGAGCATTACATCCTAAGCCTTTTATTCGCTTGGCAGATGGAAAAAGTTTGTTACAGAAAGCTTTTTTAAGAGGCGCAAGTCTTCAAAATACGCAAGCGATTTTGACGGTGACCAATGGCGAGTTATTTTTCAAAATTCAAGATGAGTATGCTGAGATTAATGTTTCAAAAGTTGAAACACGCTATATTTTGGAGCCTTTTGGTCGTAATACTGCAGGCGCTATTGCTCTGGCTGCGCGCCAAGTAGCCGCAACGTATGGAGATGATGCGGTTCTGTTAGTGCTCGCCGCAGATCATCTGATTGAATATCAGGACGCATTTCAACAGGCAGTAGATAGAGCCGTTCAACTAGCCCTCGCTGGAAATATTGTGACTTTTGGGATTCATCCAGACAGACCTGAGACTGGGTATGGCTATATTGAAGTTGATTCACTTGCACCATTGCTTAGCGAAAATGCTCCAAGCCCCGCCGGGTTTCAAGTGCAGCGCTTTGTTGAAAAGCCAAACCTTGCACATGCAGAAGCTTATATTGAATCAGGACAGTATCTTTGGAATTCGGGGATATTTTGCTTTACGGCTGGGTCCGTTCTTGAAAAAATGGCTCGTGTTTGCCCAGATGTGTTATCGTCTGCTCTGGCGTGTTTTGATGCTGCGGCAACAACAGCAACAGAGACACGTTTAATTTTAGACGCAAAATCATTTGCCCTGGTCCCTGATGTTTCTTTTGATTATGCGGTCATGGAGCCTTTATCTCTGCTACACGACCAAACACCAAGCCTTGCTGTTGTGCCTTGTTCTATTGGTTGGAGTGATATTGGCTCTTGGGGGGCATTAGGTGAACTGTCTGATGCAGATGAACAAGGTAATCGTGTTGTTGGTGATGTTATCCTTAAAAACACGTCTAATTGCACCATACAAAGTCAGGACAGGCTGGTTGGTACCGTTGGGGTGAATAATTTAGTGATTATTGATACCCCAGATGCTTTACTCGTCGCGAATCGTGATTGTGTTCAAGATGTGAAGCATCTTTATGAAGCCTTAAAGGCAAAAGGTCATGAGGTTCATAAAATTCATCGGACAGTGCATCGTCCCTGGGGAACTTACACAGTCCTTGAGGAAGAAGGTCGTTTTAAAATCAAACGGATTGAAGTGAAGCCAGGTGCACGCTTAAGTTTGCAAATGCACCATCATCGCAGCGAACATTGGATTGTTGTGCAGGGGATGGCAAAAGTCGTCAATGGTGATCATACATTCTTGGTTGCCATTAATGAGTCGACATATATTCCCGCTGGCAATAAACATCGGTTAGAAAATCCTGGTATGCTGCCTCTCGTGATGATTGAAGTACAAAGCGGAGAGTATTTAGGTGAAGATGACATCGTGCGTTTTGAAGATAATTACGGTCGAGTGGAGGTTTAGGCATCATGGCCGGGATATTACATGCATTATGGCGCTATCGTGGATTTATTCATAGTTCAATTATGACGGAGTTTAAAATTCGTTTTGCACGGAGTCGTATTGGGACTTTTTGGCTCATTATACAACCGTTGTTTCAAGTGATGATTTACGCCGTCATCTTATCAACAGTCATGGCTGCGAAACTTCCAAATATCAATAATCGTTATGGTTATGCGCTCTATCTCATGAGTGGAACATTAGCTTGGAGTTTATTTAGTGAAATCATCACACGTGCTTTAGGATTATTCATTGAACAAGCTAATTTAATTAAGAAAATGCATTTTCCTCGTAGTACTTTGCCAACGATACTTGTTGGGTCGGCAGTATTAAATAATATGCTGTTATTTGCTGCAATTTTACTAATTTTTTCATGTTTGGGACATTATCCATCTTGGGCTTTGCTCTGTTTGCCTTTTTTAACAGTCATCATGGTTATGTTTGCCATTGGCATTGGTTTGACGCTTGGCGTTTTGAATGTTTTTATGCGGGATTTAACGCATATTGTTCCTATTTTAATGCAGCTGCTTTTTTGGGCTACCCCCATTGTGTATCCAATCACGATCATTCCTGAGCAGTATCGCGGGTTTTTAAAATATAATCCTTTGTATATTATTGTTGAAAGTTATCAAAATTTGTTTTTGTATCATCAAGCCCCAGTTGTTGCTCATATGTTAGTTCTGGGGATTTTTTCTTGTGGTTTATTATGCTTAGGCTTTTTTGTTTTTCGACGTGCAAATCCTGAAATGGTTGATGTGTTATGAGTATTTTAGAGATCAAAAATTTAGGAAAATGCTATCGTTTTTACACTTCTGAATGGTTGCGTGTTGCCAGATGGTTTGGATTTCCAGCAAAACCGAAAACTGAGCATTGGGTGCTTCGTGAAATTGATTTTTCGATTCAGCCAGGAGAGTCTGTGGGTATTGTTGGTCAGAATGGTTCTGGAAAAAGCACGTTATTAAAAATGATTACGGGAACATTACCGCCAACCGAAGGGCAGGTGATTGCGCATGGGTATGTTGCAGCAATTTTAGAGTTAGGGATGGGCTTTAGTTCAGAATTAACCGGCCGTCAAAATGTTAGCCATGCAGCCGGACTTATGGGGTTTCAGACGTCTGAAATTCAACATATTTTATATAAAATCGAAGAGTTTGCTGAAATTGGTGATTATTTTGATCAGCCAATGCGCACTTATAGCAGTGGTATGCAAGTGCGTGTGGCGTTTGCATTGGCCACGGTCAAGCGTCCTGATATTTTGATTGTCGATGAAGCGTTATCTGTTGGTGATGCTTATTTTCAACATAAGTGTTTTGAAAGAATTCGTGCATTTCTACAGCAAGGCACAACACTATTATTTGTTTCTCATGATAAGCATGCAGTGCAAGGACTATGTCAAAGAGCGATATTGCTGCATCAAGGTCGGATTGCACGAGATGGACAACCCGAAGAAATATTTGATTACTATAATGCGTTAATTGCCGAACAAGACCAAAATAGCATTCAAGTGAATGTATTGGATAATGGTAAACAACAAATTTCCTCGGGTACAGGAGAAGCGCGTGTGCTCAGTATTGGACTTTATGATCATGATGCTAAACCCGTGGAAACAATCGGCGTTGGTGATTGGGTTGAGTTAAGAGTGCGTGTAAAAATCTTTAAATCCATTGATCAGCTGGTATTAGGATACAGCATTAAAGATCGCTTAGGACAAGTGATTTATGGGACAAATACCTGGCATACTCAACAAGTGATAGAGTCTCCGGGCGTAGATGACGTCTATGAATTTTGTATCGGATTTCAGGCCAATTTAGGTATAGGTTCTTATTCAATACAAACCGCATTAACTTTTGCAGAAAACCATATCTCAGGTAATTATGAATGGCGTGATATGGCGCTACTTTTTCATGTGATTAATATCAATAAATATCAATTCGCAGGAACAAGTTGGATTCAACCCAAAATTTTGATAGAGGAGAAGACGTTGTGCAATGTGCAGTCATAACGGGAATTACAGGACAAGATGGCGCCTATTTAGCTGAGTTGCTTTTAAAAAAAGGTTACTGTGTTTATGGTACGTATCGGCGAACCAGTTCGGTTAATTTTTGGAGAATTCAAGAATTAGGTATAGATAAGCATCCTGATCTTCATTTAGTAGAATATGATCTAACTGATCTGTCTGCAAGCATTCGGTTATTACAAAAAACTAAGGCAACCGAGGTATATAATCTTGCCGCGCAGAGTTTTGTCGGTGTGTCTTTTGAGCAGCCGATTACCACTGCAGAAATTACTGGTGTGGGCGTCGTGAATTTGCTTGAGGCGATCCGTATCGTCAATCCAGCCATTCGGTTTTATCAGGCATCTACATCAGAAATGTTTGGTAAGGTGCAAGCGATTCCACAAACGGAAGCGACACCGTTTTACCCAAGAAGTCCATATGGCATTGCTAAACTTTATGCACATTGGATGACCGTGAATTATCGTGAATCATACAATCTGTTTGCGAGTAGCGGCATTTTGTTTAATCATGAATCGCCATTACGGGGCCGGGAATTTGTCACGCGTAAAATTACTGATACTGTTGCTAAAATAAGCTTAGGCCAACAGTCTGTTCTTGAATTGGGTAATTTAGATGCCAAAAGAGATTGGGGGTTTGCTAAAGAATATGTTGAGGGCATGTGGCGTATGTTGCAAGCGAATCAAGCAGATACTTATGTTCTGGCAACCAATCGTACAGAAACAGTCCGTGATTTTGTTAAATTAGCATTTCAAGCGGTCGATCTGCCCTTAGAATGGGAAGGCACTGGAGAGCAAGAGGTTGGTGTGCATCGAGTGACAGGCAAAATATTGGTTCGAATTAATCCAATTTATTATCGTCCAGCTGAAGTTGATCTCTTAATTGGTGATCCGACGAAGGCCAATCAGGACTTGGGTTGGGTTGCCAAAACGACGTTAGAAGAGCTGTGTCGTATGATGGTGGATGCTGATATTCGTCGCAATGAACAAGGTTTTTCTTTTTAAAAAAACTCATATGAGAAAGTAGCATGCCAACAGTTTTAATGACAGGGGCTTCTGGGTTTACCGGGCGATTGATGACACAGGCTTTGCGTCGTCGTGATATGGATGTTGTCACTCTTGATTGCGATTTGCTGAATCAAAAAGCAGTAGAGGCGGCGGTGATGCAGGCAAAGCCAGATTGGGTGGTTCATCTCGCGGCACTTTCATTCGTGGGTGATAGTGATTCACAAGCGTTTTATCGGGTCAATGTTTTTGGGACACTGAATTTACTCGAGGCCCTGAAATTATTAAAAACACCACCTGCTCGTGTGTTGATTGCAAGTAGCGCTAATATTTATGGGACCCCTGAAGTTGATATCATCCATGAAGGCATCACGCCTGCGCCAGTTAATCATTATGCTTGCAGTAAATTAGTGATGGAACATATGGTACAGCCTTGGTGTGATCACTTTCCGATTGTGATTACAAGGCCATTTAATTACACCGGATCAGGTCAAAATGAGCGGTTTTTAATTCCCAAAATTGTGAGTCATTTTCAACGCAAATCGCCGACCATCGAATTGGGTAATTTAGATGTGTCTCGAGACTTTTCTGATGTCCGGGATGTGGTTGCAGCCTATATCAGCCTCTTAGAATCATCTGTTTCCGGGGTTAAAGTCAATATTTGTTCGGGGCGAGCGATTGCATTGCGTCAAGTGTTGGATTATATGAACGAAATTTCAGGTTATACCATTGAAGTTTTGGTGAACCCTGCTTTTGTTCGTGCCAATGAAATTCCAGTGCTAAGAGGGGACAATCGTTTATTGCAGCAATTGGTGGGTCATGTGCCTGCGATTTTGATTGAGCAAACATTGTCTGATATGTATATGAGTGCTTGATGATGGTGCAGATTCCACGATTAGGTTTTGGCGTGACGGCCTGGGCTCGGGGGGCTCGTCTGGGCTATTTGGATGGAATAGGCATTTATACACGTGCTTTGTATCAAGTTTTTCAGAGTCGAGAACAATCGACGGAGCTCATGCCGTTTGCTTTTGGTCAACCAACGTCTCTGCCGTTTGGTACCCCCCAAATACTTGCTCGACGTGTCTCGTTTCACTTAGCAGCAGCTGCTTTGTTGAAACAACGTTTGTCTTGTCCTGCTGATTTATTTCATGCAACGGATCATCATATCCCGCGCTTAGATATTCCAGTGGTTGCGACGGTGATGGATTTGATTCCCTTTTTGTATCCTGAATGGGTTTCTGGGGGATTGCGGCCATTAAAAAATTGGTTATTTAAACAAAGTATTTTATCTGCAGAACATATTATTACTATTTCAGAACACAGCCGACAAGATTTAATGTCCCATTTTAATATTCCAAGTGCGCGTATTTCAGTGACGCCATTAGGGGTTGATGCGCGCTATTTTCAAGCTGTTTCTGCTGAAAAACGATTGCAAGTGTTAGAAAAGTATCATCTTAATTCAGGTTTCTTTTTGTTTATTGGCACGCTGCAACCACGTAAAAATATAGCAACAATATTAGATGCACATGCTTTATTGCCACGGGCTTTGCAGAAAAAGCATCCTATGGTGATTGTCGGGCGTGTTGGTTGGGGGGTGGATACGTTAATTCCACGGTTGCAACAATTAGAGCGGCAAGGCGTGGTACGCTGGTTAAATTATGTCGCAGAAGTCGATGTGATGGTGTTGCTGCAAAGTGCCTGTGCTTTAACGTTTTTATCGTTGTATGAAGGTTTTGGTTTGCCTATTTTAGAGGCATTTGCTGCTCGTTGTCCGGTGATAGCTTCGAATACAACGTCGATTCCAGAAGTGGCGCAAGATGCCGCCTTGTTGGTAAACCCTTTGGATATCATGCAAATTCGTGAAGCTTTGTTGCAGGGTATTGAGGATCGTGATTTAATGAATAGGTTAGAAGAAAAAGGCTATCAGCGTGCTAGGTTGTTTACATGGGAAGCTTGTGCTGATGCTACATGGCAAGCTTATGAGCGGGCTTTGTCACATTAAGTGAGACTATGTCATGCTAAAACGCGATATTTCTAC
>CAMDJY010000039.1 GCA_945901145.1 Legionella genomosp. 1
CGCGCACTTTCCACTTCAGCTTGAGGTTGATAACGGGTAGCGTCATCTGCAGTTGTATGATCGCTGAGTCGATAGGTAATCGCCTCAATCAGCGTCGGGCCACCACCTGTTCTGGCTTTTTCAATGGCTTCACCAATGGTTTGGCGTGCCGCTAGAATATCATTACCATCAATTTGCACACCATCAAAGCCCGCAGCTACGGCTTTTTGTGCAATCGTTTTTGCGGCAGTTTGTTGATGAATATTCACTGAAATTGCCCATTGATTATTGTTGACGACAAACACAATCGGTAAATGCCAACACCCTGCAACGTTGATGGCTTCATAAAAATCGCCTTCAGAGGTACCGCCATCGCCGACACAGACGACAGCCACACGCGCTTCCTGGCGATATTTAAAAGCAAATGCAACGCCCGCAGCATGCAAGCATTGCGATGCAATGGGTACACAAATTGGCAAATCCTCTGAACTACAAGCAAATTGGCTTCCACGCTCATCGCCACCCCAATAACTTAAGATTTCCGCCATACTAACACCGCGTTGAATTTGTGCTGCATAATCTCGGTAATAGGGGATGAAGACGTCTTCTGCTCGCATGGCATGGCCAATTGCGGTCGATACCGCTTCTTGGCCGGTAATGGGGGCATAGGTTCCCATTTTACCGGTGCGTTGCAGGGCAATGGCTTTTTTATCAAACAAACGCACGAGCATCATGGTGCGATAAAGATGAAGGAGTGTCGATGGAACTTCGGCAAAATCAGGAAGCGGTCGCTGAACATCGCCTTGTTCGTTTAAAATTTGTGTATACGGAATTTCAAAGCGCTCAACAATGCTTGACACTTATGTTCCTCTGGTAAATATTTTTTAAATAGAATACGCAGAAATTTTTATAAACACAATTCTGATTTAAATCTTTAAGATAATTTTCTCATCATGTGCTAATTGTTGTGCCACAGTGTTAGGACTTAATCCCCAGGGGGTCTTTGAAGGCTGTAGCTCTTTTCCACCGGCTTTCAGCACATCGGCCACAAAAGTTGCACAATTATGCTTTTCAAATTTAGGGGTAGGTTCGATGGGTGATGTTTGGGTATCAATGGGATTATAGCTGACATCCCGGGCGGTATGATTAAAAAACTCCCAGAAACGAATTTGAGGAAATAGTTGATATTTCAGTTCATGGGTATCAATTTTTTCTTGCTTTTGTTCGAGACGCGTCCGCATGTTTTGTGTATTCAAATCCTTTAAGAAAAAAACATAGTCCGGAGATTTAATATAAGTTTTTTCTAGTTCAGCTTGTGTCATGAACGCACCTTCTTGTGCTTGCCGAGCGCGTTGCAGGGCTTCTCCTTCATTCTGTTTGTCGTCTTCCAAAGATTTGTTCAGTGCCGCAGGTAATGGATAGACAGTTGTCGGACCAAACGCGGGCAATGTGGGATGAAGACTTGCGTAGTGACCTTCGGCATCATCGGCTTCACAGCCTCCAATTTTTATTCCAACATGCCCGACAGTTTTTGCCGTCGTTTTCCAGATATAGACCCAAGTATTACCGTCACAATCACTCAAATTAGCTATTTCACTTTTTTCGTCCATGGGGTATCTCAATGAGATTTAATAAGTATGTATAGTACATATTATTCTTTATTTAAGCAAATAAGTTATTTTTGAATTATAATATACATTAAAACCAGACTAAAGGTAATTAAAATGAAAAATATTATTCATCCTGGGTTATGGGTAATGGCTTTTAATCGTGCTGCCAATTTACATATAAAATCAGATCAATCAAATAGTTTCATGAGAAATGCCAAAGTCCACTCTAAATTTCCAAGTTCAAAAGTGATTACGGGCACACAGAAACTAGCTGAGGTGACACCCCAAAAATCTAGCTTTAAAAATCGAATGAATGGACTGCGTAATAAATACTATTTTGAAGTTTATTTGACACCATCAAAAATAGGGGAAGGTCCTGGTCATATTTCTTGCTCTTTGATCACACAAAAAAACGACAAGTCACATCTTGTTGTTCATACCAGTTATATGCCAATGGGCTTGGTATGTTTGCTTAATGGCGTTACTTTAGGGGCTTTTCCTGTGCTTTCTTCAAACTATGAAGATATTCGGCCTGATGATATTGCGAAATCTAAGCAAATACTCCGCATACCGGTTTCAGAAGAAGCATTTGCGCTTGGCGTTCAAAAAGCGAAAGAGATTAAATCGGGTGTTGAAAAAGGTCAGTTTTTATACGCGGTTACTGGCAAGTTAAATATATTGTCGCTCCTGCTAACAACAATTTACAGCGGATATCTGGGGAGCGAGCTTAGTATACAAAAATTTACTCAAGATAAAAGAGTGCTGCCGCACGAGGATCATGTCGGGCTCGTTGTCACAGGGATTGAAGATCATCCCGAGACCTTTGAATCGGCTCGCGTGTATAATTGCACTGAAGCTGTACAAGAAGTCTTAGAAGCGGTGGGCATTGATTTTCATGAAAAATACACACTTCCGGCTTCTTTAGGCGTTGCAGTTGGTGAAATGTCAATTTCGGAAATTGTCTCACAGAGTCTCATTCATCCTCCAAAAGATGCATTGGAATCAGATGGTGAGAGCCACAACGATGCTCACATCCCTGACATGTAATCTGGTGGATATTTGGTTCATATTGTTTGGCTGATTAATTTACAGTAGACTGATGGATATTTATTGCATGTCAAGTAGATTAGAAAGTGTGAAACGTATGATAAAATTACCAGTAATAGTAGGCATGGGCGGTGTCAATGCGGCAGGACGTAGTTCAGGATTTCATAGTTACAAACGAATGGTTTGTGATGTTCTTTCACAAGAACAAATGGCGAGTACTTGGAGAGATTTAGCCAATCGGATGGGATTAAATACTGATGAAATTTTATCCGATGATTTAATTGCAGTGATCAAACAAGGCACGCTAGTTCGGCGCATTGAAGGGTTTAACCCAGAACAAGTGGTGTTTCATCATAAAGCAGTGAGTGATTCAACCGAGGGTAAACCGTGTTCATTTAGAATCAAAAAAGGCAAATTATCTCCTGAGTTTCTAGAAGCCTTTGATGTTGAATTATTAGACAATCAAGAGGTACGAATCACTGCAAAAGATACAATTGATCTTCTGATTCCAGGTCATGTTAGTTTAGCAGTAACCAGTGCCGGCAGCATTCCTAGTGGTTTTGATTTAAACAAATTATATCATGCTCATCACCATCCTCGCGGTTTAAAGCTGACAGTGTATGGGATGTCTGATGCTTTAAATTCACTCGGTTTTGAATGGCGTGATTTATTTAAACATATTAAACCTGATGAAATCTCTGTGTATGCAGGCAGTGCCATTTCCCAAGTTGATGAGCATTCTCTCGCTGGAGTGGTCGGACAACCGTTGATGGGGAATCGGTTAAATTCAAAAATGATGGCGTTATCATTGCCAGAAATGGCGGCTGATTTTATTAATAGCTATATCATCAATAGTGTTGGTGCTACTGGACACAATGTCGGTGCATGCGCAACTTTTTTATATAATTTAAAGCTGGGTATTCAAGACATCCAAACTGGACGTGCTAGAGTTGTCGTGGTTGGTGGTGCTGAAGCGCCGGTTGTTCCAGAAATTATTGAAGGGTTTCGTGTGATGGGTGCTTTGGCGACTGATGAGCAACTCTGCGAAATTGATCAAAGCCTAGTACCTGATAATCGTCGTGCTTGTCGACCTTTTTCAACCAATGCAGGGTTTACTCTTGCAGAGGCCAGTCAATTTTTTATCCTGATGGATGATGCATTAGCGATTGAGATGGGTGCCACAATCTATGGAGCGATCGCAGGGGTGTATGTGCATGCTGATGGCAATAAAAAATCGATTGCAGGGCCTGGTGTCGGTAATTATGTGACCATGGCAAAAGCTGTCGCATTAGCACGAACCATCTTAGGTGATGATGGTTTACAGCAGACATACGTTCAAGCGCACGGCACAGGAACCCCACAAAATCGCACTACAGAGAGTCATATTTTAAACGAAACCGCAAAAGTCTTTGGTATTCAATCTTGGCGCGTGACAGCAGTAAAATCTTATTTAGGCCATTCGGTAGGGACCGCAGCAGGGGATCAACTGCTGAACGCTCTAGGCGTATGGGCGTACGGTTGGATTCCGGGCATTAAGACCATTGATCACATTGCAGAGGATGTCCACCAATCTCATCTTAATATTCTGATGGACCATGTCTATGTCGGCGAGCAAGGGCGCGAGATAAAAGCAGTCTTTTTAAATTCGAAAGGATTTGGTGGCAATAACGCAACTGCCTTAGTTTTATCACCGCATCAAGCTATGGACATGTTGGCACAAAAATATGGTCAGTCCAACATGCAAGCTTATTGGCATAAAAATGCTGTAATTCTTAAAAACAGTCAGTCAATGGATAGCGACGCATGTGATGGAAATGAGCGTATTATTTATGACTTTGGTCAAGCAGTCATGGATGAAAGTGCAGTGACTATGAGTCGTGATAGAGTAAAATTGTCAGCATTCGATGAGCCAATAGAGTTGCCGAGTGAAAATCCTTATGCTGGATATTTTAATTACTAGGATATTCGGTTAACGGTTAAAGGTGCTAGATAAATAAAAACAATTCATGCACAATTAAATAATGGTAAGCTTTTATTAAGCGTGAGGACATCAAGTGATCGATACGCTATTGATTTTTCTTGGTGCTGGATTTGGTGGTATTAGTCGCTACTGGGTTTCCAATGGGATTTATTGGCTTTTAGGTCGCCAATTTCCTTATGGAACACTGATTGTTAATACCACTGGCTGTTTTTTAATGGGATTGCTCTTTGTTGTTATTTTAGAAAGACTTAATGGTATCGAACAACAATTACGCCCATTATTATTAATTGGTTTTCTAGGTGGATATACTACTTTTTCTACTTTTTCAATAGAAACGCTTAATCTTTATGAAAGCGGGGATTGGGTTGGTGCAAGCTTAAACATATTACTTAGCATCATGATGTGTATTTTTCTAACTTGGTTAGGAATCGTTTGGGGAAGACAATTATGAAAACATTGGATGTCATGGTTGTTCGAATTTATATTACGGAATCATCACAGTTACTCAACAAAATTATCAGTTATTTGAAAACAGAAGCCAATATTAAAGGTTTTACTGTATTTCGTGCGATTAGTGGATTTGGTGAAACTGGTAATCATACTTCATCATTGCTCGATTTATCCCTTAACTTACCATTGGCAATTGAGTTTTTTGATCAAGAAGATAAAGTAAAAATCGCTCTCGAACATTTAAACGAAACAATAAAGCATGAGCATATTATTTTCTGGCACGCCAAGGTCAATGCTCTAAATTAATCTTCTGTAGATATTAATTTCTTATGTTTGGCTGATTGATGTCGCTCGATGAGATCGATATCGTTATATCGGTCAGTAATGGCACTTGAGCTATGCCCAGCATCATCACGAACGTGTGCTACAGGTCGGCCACGCATATTGATATCATCTGAAATACCAGTATGACGTAACCAATGGACTGTGGCTGATCCAAAGCTATCGGCTTCGGTTGCAAAGCCAGTGTTTCTTAATACATTCATCGTTTGATCAAAACAGTCTTGGACTAAACGTCGAATATGCCGTGAGCTGGTCATGGCGCCTTTGCCTTTTTCTTTTGGCAACAATGGGCTTTGATCATTCATTGAGGGCAGGGGAGTTAACCGCTGACTTAGACGAAAACGCTTGAGTGCGGCAAGCATGTCATCGGGGACTGCGATATCCCGCATTTTATTGCCTTTACCCACGGTCTTAAACCACCAACAGCCTTGGCTATCTTGATAAAAATGCCGCATTTCGGGCGTCCAACGTTCACTGGCGCATAATTCGGAGATACGTAAGTACAATAAATAAAGTGCTGAAATAATAAACAAAGTTCGCTCATGCTTATCAGGCGCGTCATTCGCCATATGTTTAACCGTTTCAAGACAAGTTTGCCATTGCTTATCACTTAAGCGCATCACTTGTGCTTGATGTTGTTGCTTTTGGATATACTTACTTTTTTGTTTGATGAGCGCAATCGGGTTAATAGATACTTTTTCTTCTAAAACTAAGTAATTATAAAAGCTGCTCAGCACTGTAAAAATCTCACGGATTGCTTTTTGAGACAATTGGTAGTTTTGTTTCTCGGGCTTTATGCCATTTTGATGCTGAACTTTACTGACAGTGACCACAAATGGACGCCACTCAGGATTTGGGATGCGTTCACCATTGCGTGTCATAAAGCGCGATACTTTTTTGAATCCAATCCAAGACTTAGGCGGATCCAGACAAAATTGGATATAAGTTTCAATATCTTGTCGTTTTAAATCGAGCAGCGATTTTTTCTCAATCAACCACGCCCACTGGATTAATCGCTCAACTTCGCGGCGGTATGACTCGAATGTCGCGTTGTTGTTATCATATTGTTTTAAAAAATCTAAACAGACAACGAGATCATCTGGTGCAAATGTTGGTGGCGTAAATGTTTGCCAGTTTTTTTCTTTAAGATATTCGCAAGTATCGATGAGCGGTCTGGGTATAGCAAATATTGTTGAGCTCATTTAATAAATTCCTTCTGTCTTCTTGAATTCAAATAATAAGTGCAACTTATGTGCAATTAATAACCAATAGATTCTTGTAGAATTCTTCTTGGTTATTATAACAAGGAGTTGTATCGTGGGATATAAACAACTAGATTATCTAAAAAGATGTCAAATTTATGGGTTATGGAGAGCAGGTTATAATCAATCCGAGATCGCCAAAAGAAATCGGTGTACATAAATCAACAATTAGTCGAGAATTCAAACGCAACATTACCTTTGTCTATACCATACTGGCAAAAGTCAATGTAAACACTGCTTTATTGTTTACCAATTTGACATCGTACTGGTTAGGTGGTACACTTTAACTATGAAAAAAGAACAACAAAAATCAAATGAATATATTGCCTTGGATTACTTTGAATCTCTAAATGAGGATGAACAAATTAAGCTGTTGAATTTATTCGAATTGATGGGAAATATTGGTGTTATTAAAAACGAAACTAAATTTCGAAATGAAGGTGAAAAAATTTATGCGTTTAAGCTATTAGCTCAGGAGATTATTATGAATAAGCCATTATCTACTTTTGAAAGAAAAATGCAGGATAAAAAATTTAAACAAGCTTACGAACAGAGTTATAAAGAGTTACTTTTTTCTGAGTTGTTGATTTCTATAATGGATGCAGATGATAAATCTGTTCGTGGCTTAGCAGAAGAAGCTCAACTATCACCTTCAGTGATACAGGATCTTCGTTCTGGCAAACAAAATGATATTAAAGTAAGTAATTTAATAAACATAGCTAAAGCATTTGGCTATGAAGTTATCCTACAAAAAGGTAAAGAAAAATTGACGTTACACGATGAAATTAAAAATAAAAAACATCACTTAAGTGTGGTTGCCTGTGCGTAGAAATTAATAGTCAATAAAACACATTTTGTATAACTCATCTCTGAAAAATATCAGTTGCACTTATGAGTTGAATCAGCCTTTACATCAGATGTTGAAGATTTTGTTCGAGCAAAGTTATTAGAAAATTGGAGTCCTGATCAAATTAGTGGTTATGCAAAGCGGCATCATCTATTTTCTATCAGCCACGAACGGATATATCAATTCATTCTATCTGATAAGAAAAAAGGTGGGACCCTATACAAGTATTTGCGCCATCAGCATAAAAAATACAGAAAACGATATGGCAGCCCATCTCGTCAAGGTCCAATTAAAAATAGAGTCATGATTGATGAACGACCAGAAGTAGTCAATCAGAAAAAACGTTTAGGAGATTGGGAAATTGACACCATTATTGGTAAACAACAGCAAAAAGCTATTGTTACCATCGTTGAACGAGTCTCAAAGAAAACACTAATTGGTCAAGTTGGAACAAAGAAATCGAATTTTGTCAGTGCTCAAATCCTTGGTTTGTTAAGTAGTGTTAAACCTTTTGTATTCACAATCACAGCAGACAATGGCGTGGAGTTTGCTCAACATGAGGCAATTTCAAAAGCCTTAGGTGTAGATATTTATTTTGCACACCCATACCACTCCTGGGAAAGAGGTTTAAATGAGAATACGAATGGCCTTATTCGTCAGTATATTCCTAAAGGTACAGATTTTGCAGAAGTAAGCGATGCTGATATTATAAGTATTCAAAATAAGTTGAATAATCGCCCCAGAAAATCTTTGGGTTATGCAACACCAAATGAAGTATTTTCAGAGTTAGCGATGAAGCAAACATTAATGTAGCAGGTAATCAAAATGACTAAGCTTGGTAGAAATGATCTCTGTTCGTGTGGTAGCGGCGTAAAATACAAAAAATGCTGTGCTACCAACCAAATTACTACCAATGTCACAGATCTATCATGGCAAATTCTTAGACAAACCGAAGGACGTCTGGTTGATTATCATTTAACACCTTATGTCACAAAGACATTACCTAACTGTATTCTTAGTGCTGCCATAGAAGATCTTATGCCAAGAGCATTACCTGATTCAGTCGATGACGCACACTTTTTTAGCCAGTTTACTATTCCGTGGGTTTTATTTAACTGGGTCTCCGAGCTGGATGACTTTGGTGTTGAGCATTTCGATGAAAACCTGTCTATTGCAATGAATTATTTACGAACCTATGAAAGTAAGTTGAATTCCACTGAAAAACGTTTTATAGAGACAATGAATAAAACATATTATAGCTTCTACAGTATATTAGAGGTAACGTTCGAAAAGAGCCTTCTTGTGAAGGATATCTTATTGGGCACGACGTACACAATAAAAGAGCGACAAGGCACGCATTATCTAAAAAAAGGAGATATTGTTTTCAGTCGTGTTTTGACATTAGACAGCCAATCAATATTTGTGGGCATGGCGCCGATTATTATTCCTGTGAAATTACAAACCTCACTTATCGATTTTCGTGAATGGTTAGTACAAGAAAATGATGATGATCCATTGACTCCATTAGCATTAAAAACGGAACTTGATCTAGATATCCTGGATTATTTTTTTGATACAATTGAATATTTGGCAAATCCAAACCCAACTCTGGTAAATACTGATGGTGATTTGATTGTATTTTCAAAATCTTATTTTGAACTAAATATGGATATAGAAGAGGCTTTATATCATTTATTACCACTGACACTGTTAAAAAATCCGGAGCGGATTTTAGAGTCTGCCAAACGTAATAAGTCGGGTAAAATCACTGAATTAGATTTTCCTTGGCTTAAAAAAGGAAATAAAAAACATCCTGAATGGGAAACTACCATATTAGGACACGTCGCGATTGATAAGAAAAAATTAATACTGGAAACTAATTCGGAAAAACGCACGCAAAAAGGCAAAAAATTATTAACTAAATACTTAGGCGATAACATTCGCTTTCAAAAAACATTACTGGAATCGCCGGAGCAAAAGATGAAGTCTCTACCAAAATCTAGTATGGAAGAGGCAGCATCCATATCGCCGTATGATGTACCAGAAATACAAGAGCAACTCAAACTTATGGCAAAACAACATTGGGATGCTTGGTTCGATAACCCAATACCCGCATTAAATAACGAAACACCTCGGCAGGCTGCAAAAACAGAAGATGGTCGAGAAAGATTGGAGGCATTGTTGTTACACTACGAGCGAAATGATGAGCAGATAAATGAACGTGCTCATTACTTTAAAGCAGATATTAAATTGATTAAATCCGAATTAAACTTATAGTGATTTTTTTAAAAAAGAGTGGTTACACTTGCC
>CAMDJY010000040.1 GCA_945901145.1 Legionella genomosp. 1
AAATTGGGGTATTAGGTCTGAATGGTTCAGGTAAATCGACGTTACTGCGTATCATGGCGGGCGTAGACAAACAATTTGATGGCGAAGCACGACCGCAAATGGGTATTAAAATCGGTTATTTGGCTCAGGAGCCTGAAATTGATTTACAAAAAACCGTGAAAGCTGTGGTTGAAGAAGCCGTTGCTGAGATGAAAGATAAGTTAGCGCGATTTGACAGTATCAGCATGAAATTTTCAGAGCCAATGAGCGATGATGAAATGAATGCTTTATTAGCCGAACAAGGCGAGTTACAGCATGAGATTGAATCAGGTAATGGATGGGATTTGGATAGACAATTAGAAATTGCAGCTGATGCATTACGCTTACCTGATTGGGACACGCAAGTCGGCTTGCTTTCAGGCGGAGAGCGACGCCGTGTTGCTCTGTGCCGTTTATTATTATCAAAACCAGATATGCTGTTGTTAGATGAACCAACTAACCATTTAGATGCTGAAAGTGTTGCTTGGTTGGAGCATTACTTAGAAAGTTTTTCGGGAACTGTTGTCGCTATTACCCATGATCGTTATTTTCTTGATAATGCCGCGCAATGGATTTTAGAATTAGATAGAGGCGAAGGTATTCCCTATGAAGGCAATTATACTGCTTGGCTTGAACAAAAAAATAAGCGTTTAGAATTAGAACAAAAACAAGAAGCTTCGCATCAGCGGACCATTAAAGCCGAGCTTGAGTGGGTACGTTCATCACCTAAAGGACGTCATGCAAAAAATAAAGCACGTCTGGCGCGTTTTGAAGAAATGAATTCAAAAGAATTCCAAAAACGCAACGAAACCAATGAAATTTATATTCCCCCAGGCGATAGATTAGGTGATTTAGTGATTGAGGCACAAGGTTTGCGTAAAGCCTTTGGTGATCGCTTATTATTTGATAATTTAAGCTTCAAATTACCGAAAGGGGGCATTTTAGGAATTATTGGTCCAAATGGTGCCGGGAAATCTACTTTCTTAAAAATGTTGATTGGAAAAGAAAAACCAGATGCGGGGACAATTGTCATTGGAGACACGGTGAACATTGCATCTGTTGATCAAATGCGAGACCACCTAGACGATCGTAAAACTGTATGGGAAGAAATCAGCGAAGGTCATGATATTATGCAGGTTGGTTCGTTTCAAATGCCCTCACGTGCGTATGTTGGTCGTTTTAATTTTAAAGGTGCTGATCAACAAAAAAAAATGGGACATTTATCTGGTGGTGAGCGCAATCGTGTGCACCTAGCTAAATTGTTAAAAAGCGGGGGCAATGTTTTATTACTCGATGAACCATCGAATGATTTAGACGTTGAAACACTTCGAGCCTTGGAAGAAGCTTTACTAAGTTTTCCAGGTTCAGCGATTGTTGTTTCACATGATCGCTGGTTTTTAGATCGTATTTGTACGCACCTTTTAGCATTTGAGGGAGACTCATCGGCAGTATTTTTCGAAGGAAATTATTCAGATTATGAAGAGGACAGAAAACGACGTTTGGGTGATGCTGTAAAGCCCTCTCGAATTAAGTACCGTCGTTTTAAAGATTAAATGAGATTGATAGAAGAGGATAGTTGTTAATATGAACAAGAAGTTATTACTTGTTTTATCATTGTGTATGAATTTGACGGCATGTATCGAGCCAATTCTAATTGATGATGAATCAACCTTAATTACAGATGATACGGGCCATGTTCACCGAACATTGCATTTTTTAAGAGATAAACGCGGGCGTAATTATTTTCCTGAGAAAATTGCTGCATCTGGTGAACGTCACTTTATATTTGACCCTAAAGTTTCTGCTTGGGCTGCTTATGATGAAGACGGCGTGCGTGTGCTTACCGGAAGTGCTTCGGGGGGTAAGAATTTTTGTGAAGACGTCGGCACACCTTGTCGTACCGTGACAGGGGCATTTCGTGTTTATAATAAACGCGGACCAGAATGTAAATCAGGAGAATATCCGGTTGAGACGTTCGGTGGTGCAAAAATGCCTTATTGTATGTACTTTTATAGAGGGTACACCATTCATGCTGCTTTCGAAGTGCCACCCTATAATTCCAGCCACGGTTGTGTTCGTGTTTTACCAAGTGCCGCAAAATGGTTGAATGAGGAATTTATTACTGTTGGTACAAAAGTAACCGTTTTATCTTATGATGATGAAAACGGTGATGGCGACTGGATTATGAGTAAGCCTGAATTAAAAAACACACCTCACTAAGAACATGTTCACAGAGTTATCCACAGATAATGTGAGTAACTCTATGAAATTGAAAGCATTTGAAAGCCAGTATTTTCGAGGGTTTTGAAGGGTTTGTTCTTGATATATGAAACACAGAATTAAAAAGAAACTAAAAAATATCCACAGGAAAAATAGATTTAACTAGAGCAGAACACGAGATTGATTCTACGTGAATAAAAAGTAAAAAAACAGTCTTGACATCGTCTTTTTTAAAAGTTTTTACTTCTGTCTTCCAGCAAACAAAGCCAGCATAAATTTAAAACAAATTCATTCAATACTAAGAACATGTCCACACAGTTATCCACAGATAATGTGAGTAACTTTTCGTAACTAGATTAATCTTAAAGTCAGTGTTTTCAAGGGTTTTGACGGATTTTTTTTTGGTGTGCAGGGGAGAGGATTAAAAACAAAATACAAGATATCCACAGGTAAAATAAATTTAATTTAGTACTGAAATACCAGACTGATTCTACGTGAATAAAAAGTAAAAAAACAGTCTTGACATTGTCTTTTTTAAAAGTTTTTACACCTGAAAAAAAGATTCATAATCACCGAGCCAGCGTGTTGTGATTTCTTTTGCAATATTTGGCTGTTGCTGTATTAATTTTTTTGTAATCTCGCATACCGTTTCCAGTAGCGCTTGATCGCGCGGTAAAACTGCAATTTTGTAACTCCGGTATCCAGTCTGTGCTTTGCCTAAGATCTGCCCAGATCCGCGTAATTGCAGATCTTTTTCAGCCAAGATAAAGCCATCTGTTGTTTCTTTTAAAAGACGGAGACGTTCTACAGCAATTTTTGAAAGCGGGCCTTGATAAAGTAATAGGCAGTATGATTTTTGATTTCCCCGGCCGACTCGGCCTCTTAACTGATGAAGTTGAGAAAGACCTAGTCTCTCTGCATTTTCAATAATCATCAGGCTGGCATTTGGAACATCAACACCAACTTCAATCACCGTGGTTGCAACCAATAAATCAATTGTTCCAGTTTTAAATGCTTGCATGGTCTGTTCTTTTTCGTTGGAACGCATACGGCCATGAACTAAACCAATACGAGCATTGGGAAGCTGAACTTGTAATTTCTCAGCACTAGATGAGGCGGCCATGCATTGCAGTTTTTCTGACTCATCAATTAAAGTGCAGACCCAGTATGCTTGGTGTCCCATGGTTATCATCTGCTTTAAACGTTCGATGACTGTGTCTCGTTTTGATTGAGGAATGACTGTGGTTACAATGGGGGTTCGGCCTGGTGGCAGTTCATCAATGATTGAGAGATCAAGATGCGCAAATTGCGTCATTGCCAAGGTTCTGGGAATTGGCGTGGCAGTCATCATGAGTTGATGTGGGGTGAAGTTTTGACTGCCTTTTTTTTGTAATAAAAGCCGTTGTTCCACACCAAAGCGATGTTGTTCGTCAATAATAATTAATCCGAGCTGTTTAAATTCGACGGGTTCTTGAAAAATAGCATGGGTTCCAATGATGAGATGACATGTTTGATTTTTTAATGCGTCTAGGGTTGCTCGACGTTCTTTGATTTTCATTTTGCCGCTGAGTCTCATCACACAAATATTAAACGGTTCTAACCATTTTTTTAGCGTCAGGGTATGTTGTTCGCTGAGTAGCTCCGTTGGTGCCATGAGGGCAACTTGGTGATTTTGTGTGATCACTTGTAATGCTGAGAGCGCAGCGATCACCGTTTTTCCTGAGCCAACATCTCCTTGGACAAGGCGTAGCATGGGTTTTTTTTGAGTGAGGTCTTGCCGAATTTCTTCATGAACGCGTTTTTGAGCTTGAGTTAACGAGAAAGGCAGATTCGCAATAAATTGATCAAGAATGGCAATTTCATAAGTATATGAATACGCTTGTAATAATGACCATTCTTGTCTTGCAAATTGCATGCTTAATCGTTTTGCGAGTAATTCATCAACAATAAGCCGTTTAAGTGCTGGGTGAGTACCATTTTCTAATGATTCGATAGAAATTTCCGGGGAAGGGTGATGGAGTTCTATTAATGCCTCTGCAATGGAGGGGAGACATAATTCTTTGAGCATTGTCGGTTCCATCCATTCTAATTGATGTAATAATGGTTCAGCCTGTTTTAAAGCGTTGGTAATTAATGCTCTTAAGCGTGTTTGCTTTAACCCTTCAGTGCTTGGATAAATTGGGGTCAGAGTTTCTTCAACGATCAACGATTTATCTTGATCCTCAAGGAGCTGATATTCTGGATGCACCATTTCAAAAGTGTGACGATTGAGTCGAATTTCTCCAAACACGCGAATCATTGGCGATTCACGTAGTTTCATGGCTTGTTGTTGGTTAAAATAAAAAAATCGAAGTTTCAGAATTCCGGTTTTATCTTCAATATAACAAGATAGAGTTGATCGTTTACCACGTATGATTTCTACCTGACACACCCGACCACTAATCACACACCAGTCGTTGACACGAACATCTCGAATCGGGGTGATTCGGGTTCTGTCTTGGTAGCGATAAGGCAAATGAAACAGAAGATCACTGATCGTTTGAATACCGCATTGCTGAAGTTTGCCCTTGAGTATCGGCCCAACACCATCTAAAACTTCACATGACTCACTGAGCATAACCATGGAGCATAAAAACAAAGTGGATTCATGATAGCATTGCTGTGGCAATAAATTAAGTTTAAGACTGATGGTTTGTAAAAAGATATTTGTGCTGCCTCTAATCTAGGCTATCATAGAGTAGCTATAAAAAACTAAAAACGCCCTATGCTTTCAAGTCATTTATTATTTCCTCGATTAAAAACAGCACATCAAGGACCTTTATCCTTGTTAGAAACGCATGTTTTATCAAATAGTTCTAAAATTGAAGCTTGGTTTCAAAAGCGTTGGCTAGAAACGCCAGCATTGATTACCACTTCAGTCGATTTGCGTCATGCTGGGTTTAAGATTTCCCCGGTGGATACCAATTTATTTCCTGCGGGCTTTAATAATCTCCACGCTGATAGCTTAGATTTATGTGTTCAAGCGCTACAATTGGTTATTTCTGAGCGTATGCCAGAGTGTCGTCGGATTGTTGTGATACCTGAAAATCATACGCGTAATGCTTTTTATTTACAGAGCTTATGGGTATTGCAACAATGCTTAGTAAAAGCAGGATTTTTAGTGCATCTTGGTAGTTTAGATCCTGAATTAACCGAAGCGGTTTTTTTAGAGACTGCAGAAGGTCATCGACTATGCATTGAGCCTTTGGTCAGAAAAGATCATAAAATTTGGATAGGTCATCACGAACCTTGTTTGCTAATTTTGAATCATGACTTATCTGCAGGCATTCCTGATATTCTAAAAAATTTAAATCAACCGATTTTGCCAGGGTTGGATTTAGGTTGGGGGAGTCGACTGAAATCAAGTCATTTTTTGTTTTTTAATCAAGTTATTGATGAGTTTTCAGAATTAATCGATGTTAATTCTTGGCTGATTAATCCCATCTTTTGTGCTGTGAGTGGTGTTGATTTTATGCAACAAACAGGTCTTGAGCCTTTGGCGCATCTTATTGATAAAGTGATTGCGCATGTGCGTGTTCAATATCAAACGCATGGCATTACTGAAAGACCATTTGTTGCGGTAAAAGCTGATAATGGGACCTATGGTATGAGTGTTATGATGGTACATGAAGGCAAGCAAATGCTTCAGCTTAATCGTAAGCAACGTACCAAAATGGCGACCCGTAAGGGCGGACAAAAAGTTTCGAATATACTGATTCAAGAGGGCGTGTATAGCATAGAAACGATGCTGGATCAGGCTGTTGCGGAACCTGTTATTTACTTAATCGGCTCCAAGGTTGTCGGTGGCTTTTATCGTATTCATGAAGCACGTGGTTCAGATGAAAATTTAAATACGCCAGGGATGTATTTTAGGCCTATGGCATTTGAGTCTGTGCCGTTAGAAGCTTATGATAGTCCGCGTCACCAGGATATATCGAATCGTTTTTATGTCTATGGGGTGATTGCCCGTTTAGCCGCACTAGCTGCTGCACGCGAACATGCAGCAATTGTTTTTTAGAGAATAACGTATGAAATTTGCAGTATTGATGAATCCACTCAGCTCGTTGCATATCAAAAAAGATACTTCGTTAGCTTTTATGGCGTCGGCAGAGGCTCGTGGATGGGATTGTTTTTATTTTACGCTAGAGCATCTTGTTTGTCGTGATGGAGAAGCTTATGCGTTTATTTATCAATTAAAAAATCTTTCAAATAGTTTAGATAGCATACAAGAAATTGCCCTGGGCATGCAGCCATTAGCACAATTTGATATGATCTTAATGCGTCAAGATCCGCCATTTAATCTAGAATATATCTATGCGACTTATGCTTTAGAGTTGACTGAGAAACATGGGGTGCTCGTTGCCAATAAGCCCCAAAGTCTGCGAGATATGAATGAAAAAATGGCTATTCTTCAGTTTCCAAGTTGTTGTGTGCCTACACTTGTGACCCGTAATTTGGAAGCGCTTCATGACTTTTGGGCCAGTTATCAGCAAGTGATTTTTAAGCCTTTAGACGGTATGGGTGGTCGAGGAATTTTTTATGTAGACCAACAAGGGGTAAATTTAGTTTCAATTTTGGAGGCTTTAACAAAAAAAGGCCAAGTAAGTATTATGGCGCAACGTTTTATTCCTGAAATAAAAACAGGAGGGGATAAACGTATTTTACTGCTAGATGGTCAACCTGTACCTTACGCACTTGCAAGAATCCCTAAGTCTGGTGAAATTCGAGGTAATTTGGCAGCAGGTGGGCATGGCGCCGTTGTACCAATTAATGCAAATGATCGCAGAATTTGTTCTGAGATTGCGCCGATGTTGCGTGAAAAAGCATTATCGTTTGTTGGTATTGATATTATAGGCGATTATTTAACTGAAATTAATGTCACGAGCCCAACGTGTTTACGAGAGATTACCGCCGCAACACAATTGGATATTGCAGGTGATTATCTTGATTTATTATTACAACACTTAAAAAATAATCCCTAACATCACATGACGCCCTTCACTTAAAAGTATATTAAACGTACGGCATGCAGCACCTAAAATCATGGATTCGAGCCCAATTTTTTGTTGATGGAGTGCATTTAAAATTTCAGGGGGAATGATTTGTTGTTGCTTGGGATGGCCGATGATGAGAACTTCTGGTTTAAACTCAAAAAATAGTTGAAAATTTGCGCGGTTGATTGGAGTATCTGTTTGTATTGCCCAATCTATGATCTGATCTTTAGAAATAATGAGAGAATGATGATAGATGATGTTATTAATAGTAATTTGGGTATTATCATAAGATTGAATACTGTGGGGATCTTTTTTTTCTAAATTAATTTCCATAATCTAAATCCGCTCATACATTTTTATAAAGCAATATTATATACTACAAATCTCGTTACTTTTCTAAAGATTTCATGTTTGACGCTTGTATTGATGTGATTGTTGATGCTTCTCAAGAAGAAACCCAAGATCAAGATGTTTTCTTGAAAACCAATCAATGTTATTGCACGCTATTTGCAGCACTTGGTTATTCGGCCGAAGAAGCTCCAGTCGCTGATCTTTTAAAGCGCTATGACGGCTTATCTGGCGATTGGCTTATTGCTTCGCCTATTTTCTGGGAAGCGACACATAATAATGCCATGATTCGTCATGCAGAAAGTCAACTCATTTTATCAGAGGATGATTCGCGTTATTTATTTTCAGCTTTTTCAGAGTTTGTTGCTGAACAAGGGATGCACATGTACTATCATGATGCGAAGACTTGGTTGATTCAAGCTGAACACCTGCCGATTCCACAGACCATGCCAGTGCATTTATTAATCAATCAATCGATGTTGCCTGCGTTGCAAAGCTTACAGGCCACGCCTGACTGGATGCGTTTTTTCACTGAAAGTCAAATGTTTTTCAGTGCATTAAAAAAACCAGTAAATGGCGTCTGGGTATGGGGTGGGGCAAAGCCGACACGGCCTTCGAGTCGACGTTCTTTAATTTTTTGTGGTGATCAACATTGGTTAACTGTTGCCAAGCATTTATCAACAGATGTGAGATGTTATGATGCAGATCAAACCATTCAACGTCGTGGTATTTACTTTGTCCCCAACGCTCATTGGCTGCAAGTATCTGGTTTAAATAACAATTTAACGCATTTTCGTACACGATGGCATTGGAATAATCTGACTTATACGACGCATCCTAAATATTGGTTTTCTTGGTTACTGAGATAAGGAATTGCTATATGCGGATTAAACGTAGGGATCATCAAGCCGCAACGACAGAATTAGCAGGCATATTGCCGGTATTACAGCGTATCTATGCAGCGCGAGGCATACAAGATGTTCAAGGCTTAGATAAAGAACTCAAATCATTGCTTCCTTTTGAGCAATTATTAGATATCGATCAAGCAACACGACGATTAAGTGATGCGATTCGGATGCAGCAACGAATTTTAATTGTGGGTGATTTTGATGCTGATGGTGCAACTTCAACTGCGTTAGCGATTTCAGCACTGCGTGCTATGGGTGCTATTCATATTGATTTTTTAGTGCCCAATCGCTTTGAATTTGGTTATGGTTTAACCCCAGGGATTGTTCAGATAGCTAGTCAGTGGAAACCTGATTTAATTATCACTGTTGATAATGGCATTAGTAGTATTGAAGGCGTGGAAACAGCCCGTCAAATGGGGATTGATGTGCTAGTCACTGATCATCATTTGCCGATGGATATCTTGCCAAAAGCGGTCGCTATTGTTAATCCAAATCAAGTTGGTGATTTATTTTCGAGCAAATCAATTGCAGGTGTTGGTGTTATTTTTTATGTGATGTTGGCTTTAAGAAAATATTTGCGAGACAGACAGTGGTTTTCCCAAAGTGGCATCAAAGAACCTAATATGGCCCAGTTTTTAGATTTGGTGGCATTAGGTACTATTGCTGATGTTGTTGGCTTAGACCAAAATAATCGAATTATGGTGAGTCAAGGCTTAATGAGAATTCGTCAAGGGCTTTGTCGCCCTGGTATTCAGGCCTTAATTCAAGTCGCGGGTCGAGAACAATCATTGATCCGCGAAAGCGATTTAGGTTTTGCGCTTGCGCCTCGGTTAAATGCCGCAGGTCGATTAGATGATATGTCTTTAGGTATAGAATGTTTACTCGCTGAATCGTTGGAACAGGCAATGCTGTTAGCGTCTGAATTAGATGCACTGAATCAAGCGCGTCGAAAAATTGAAACCGATATGAAGACACAGGCATTTGAAGCACTTGAGCGTATTATATTACCAACAAATACAGCTCATTTAGAAGTACCCCTCGCGCTTTGTCTGACGCATGAATCTTGGCACCAAGGGGTGATTGGTATTTTAGCGGGGCGACTTAAAGAGCGTTATCATCGGCCAGTGATAACTTTTGCGCAAGTGAGTGTTGACGAGTGGAAGGGCTCGGCACGGTCTATTGCTTCTTTGAATATTCGTGATGTTTTAGCCG
>CAMDJY010000041.1 GCA_945901145.1 Legionella genomosp. 1
CTGATCTTTTTTTTCTGATTTTTTTGGAGTTTAAAATCTTGGATTTTCATAGGTCCTTGTCTCATGGATCAAGTCCTCCCGCCATTGGTTAAATAAAGTTAAATAAAGCTTGTCATTGCTTATTTCTAAGTCAATGCAATGCCTATAATAATCTACAAAAATGAAAATGCAAGGTACAATAGTTAATATATAAAATTTTAGGCTTTAAATGATGCTCGATTTAAATGTATTAAAAACATCTGGTGATCATACGATGACAATCATGGGGGCGGTTGGCTCCTTAGAAGCAATCTTGACCGTTCCTGAAACAGTAAATGCGCATTATGTTGCAATATTGGGTCACCCGCATTCACTTCAGGGTGGGACGATGCATAATAAAGTCATTACAACGCTTGCAAGATTATTTAAAGATCTAGGTATTGTGAGTTTGCGTTTTAATTTTCGTGGCGTGGGTGCTTCTGACGGAATTTACGATGCAGGCGTTGGTGAAAGTGAGGATATGCTTTGTCTGACGGAGCAATGTTTAAAAATTCTACCGAAAGCAGCTGTTTGTTTTGCTGGATTCTCTTTTGGATCTTACGTTGCGTATCGTGCTGCTGCTCAACATGCACATCGATTGTTAATCACTGTAGCACCCCCTGTGCATCATTATGATTACACACAATGGCAGCTTGATTCAAAGAAATGGGTGGTGATTCAAGGCGCTCAGGATGACATCTCGCCTTTATCTTTGGTACAAGATTTTTCTGAAATACATGGATTAGACTTGATTCATTTTGCAGCGGCCGGACATTTTTTTCATGGGCAGTTGATTGCTTTAAGAAATGAATTAATGGCATATTTCAGTCAAAAAAATATTTTTTTGGAATTGTAAAATATGACACTTATGGCGCATTATGATGCAGCAGTTCAAGCTGGGCATATTTTAAATTCCCCATCGCAACGGGCAGTTGTACAAAGGTTAGAACATGTTGCAAATTGCCTAGCAGTGAAAAGGCCTCGATGTTTGTCATGGTTGTTTGCAAGACCTCGAGGACTTTTTGTGTTTGGTCCTGTGGGTGTCGGTAAAACCTATGTCATGGATTTGTTTTATCAGCAGTTAACTCAAGTACGTAAATTACGCTTTCATTTTCATCATTTTATGCAAGCCGTGGATCATCAACTGCGTCAATTGCAGGGCATGCGCGATCCGATTCGAAAAATTGCGCGCGATCTTGCACGGTCCACTGAACTTTTATGTCTTGATGAGTTTTTAGTAAATGATGTTGCTGATGCGATGATTTTGGGAGAGCTTTTACAGCAATTATTAAAACAAGGTGTAGTTTTGGTTGCTACTGCTAATACTCAACCTGACGATTTGTATCTTGATGGGATACATCGTGAGCGATTTTTGCCTGCCATTGCACTGATTAAAAAAAATTGTGAGGTGATGATGTTGGATGATCATAAAGATCATCGTTTAGGTCGCAAGTTACAACAAAATATGTATCTCACGCCATTAAATCAAGCAACGGAAGAGATCCTGACACATGAATTTAATTGTTATGCACAACAAGCGTTGTCTGATACTGTTTTGACCATTCAAAATCGTAATATTGCGTATGTCAAAATGAGTCAGCGTGTTATATGGTTTGATTTTGATGTCATTTGTAATCTGCCGAGAAGCCAGCTTGATTTCTTAGAAATTGCTGATCGATTTGATACGATTTTTGTGAGCAATATTCCAGTGATTGCTGCTGATGATACCACGCATGTTATCTTATTCATTCATTTTGTTGATGTGATGTATGACCGTGGCATTCGTTTAATTATTTCAGCGGCGGTTGCAGCTGAAGAATTGTATGTACAAGGACCGATGCTTCATTCGTTCCAGCGTACGCTGAGTCGATTACATGAGATGCAATCTGCCGATTATTTAGCACGACACCCCAGGATTGTTTAATTTTTGATTAAATTGAGAATGATTATTGATCGTATTTGTGTTATAGTTAAATTTTGCAATGTCTAGGTAAGAATGATTAAAACAAATGACTTACAACCTGGCGATCGTGTGCGACTGATTGATTTTGGTGGGACAGAGTTATTTTATTGTCGTCGTTTGTTCGAGTTAGGTATGACCTGGGGTGCTGAGGTTTTGATTGTGCGCCGCGCACCTTTAGGGTGTCCTTTGCAAATCGAAGTTCGTGGCACTTCTTTAATGTTGCGAGTCGATGAAGCTGCTTTGCGTTGTTGGGAGTCTGTATAACATGCGCATGTTATTGGTTGGTAATCCTAATTGCGGAAAAACCACTTTGTTCAATGCCCTCACTGGTGAACAACAGCGCGTTGGCAATTGGCCTGGAGTGACGATTGAAAAAAAGGTGGGGTTTTTCCCAGTAGAATCACAATCGATCGAATTAATTGATTTACCAGGTGTTTATTCGTTAGTTTCTGCGTTTGAACATGCCAGTCAAGATGAGCAAATTACTGCCAAAACAGTCGCTTCGACCCAATATGATTGTATTATTAATGTCATTGATGCTTGTCATCTTGAGCGCCATTTGTATTTAACCAGTCAATTGTTAGAACTCGGCGTGCCGGTTGTCATTGCTTTAAACATGATGGACTTGGCAGAACAAGCTGGTATTAAATTAAATATATCTGCTTTATCTGAGCAGTTGGGGTGTTCTGTTATCTCTTTAGCAGCGCATCGTGGACAAGGCTTATCCGAATTAAAAATGTCTTTCATGCGGCCTCTCATGCCACCAAGACCATTATCTCTAAATGTTTGTTCGGCTTTGCAAGATTCGTTAGAATTGTTGATAGCTGATGCGCGTTATACCGCTATTCATGCTTTAGTGAAGCAGGTGCAAGCGAAAGCTTCTGATGCGCGGGAAAGCTTGACTGCTAAAATTGATCGTGTTGTATTACACCGAATATGGGCTTTCCCCATTTTCTTTGCCATGATGTATGCGTTGTTTTTCTTTGCTATTCAAGTCGGTGGGTTTTTTCAAGATTTTTTTGACGTATTCACCGACGCGCTTTTTGTTCAATACTCATCCTCTTTGATGCAAAAGTTTCATATGTCGACTTGGTTCATTGCCCTCGTCAGTCATGGTATTGGGCGTGGTTTGAATACAACATGTACGTTTATACCCGTGATGGCATGTATGTATTTTTTCTTATCACTCTTAGAGACGTCAGGTTATATGGCTCGCGCTGCGTTTGTTGTTGATCGATTTATGCGTTTTTTAGGGTTGCCGGGCCAGGCTTTTGTTCCAATGATTATTGGATTTGGATGTAATGTCCCAGCGGTCATGGCAGCAAGGACTTTAGACTCTGAGCGCGATCGCCTGTTGACTATCTTAATGACGCCGTTTATGTCTTGTAGTGCGCGATTAGCCATTTATACAGTCTTTGTTGCGGCTTTTTTTCCAACAGGGGGACAAAATATTGTATTTTTACTGTACTTGATCGGTATTTTCATGGCGGTGCTTACTGGGTTTGTCCTCAAGCATACGCTACTCAATGGGCCTCATGCTCCACTTATTCTTGAATTACCGGTTTATCATCGCCCTACGTTGCGGCGCTTATTCCAAGAGACCTGGTTGCGTCTGCGTTTATTTGTGGTTCGGGCGGCAAAATTAATTGTTCCAGTGTGTGTCATTCTTGGCATGTTAAATGCTTATTCTTTTGATGGCCTTTTAGTTCAAGACGGACAAATTTCTATTCTGGAATGGGTAGGCCAACATCTGACAGTTATTTTTTCTCCTATGGGTATTTCACAAGACAATTGGCCCGCGACAGTTGGTCTATTAACGGGAACGCTGGCAAAAGAAGTGGTTGTTGGTACGTTGAATGGTCTTTATGCACACATCGGGGATACACATGCCTATGGGGTGATGGCTCAGCAATTTGATGGGAAGATTGGTGCCTTCGCTTATTTGCTGTTTATTTTACTTTATATTCCTTGCGTGTCGACCATTGCCGCCATTCGTCAGGAGGCAACACGTCAATTGATGTGGTTTTCAATCATTTGGTCGATGAGTGTGGCTTATTTGACTGCAACTTTATTTTACCAACTGGCTACGTTTCATCGTCATCCTCTACAAACGGTCCTGTGGGTGACGGGTATTTTGGGTTTAATTTTTTTAGGTTCTCGATTCATTTATCGTCATCGGATGGCTCAAGGAGCAAGTCATGTTGTTGCAACTGCGTGACTTTATTGCGCGTGAAAAATTCGTCAGTACGCAGCAGTTAACGCGTGCGTTTCAAATCGATCTTTCAGCACTGCAGCCGATGTTGGAGTGTTGGGTGAGCCAAGGGGTGATTGTACGCCAAGAGACGCAGGGATGTGCAAAGTCGTGTGGAGGCTGTGGCAGGGATGTTGTTTATTATCAATATCTTTTTAAAAGTTAACCCGTTCTTTTTAGTTGCTTTTTATTTTTTTTTTAAGTAGATTTGGGAGGTGTTGTTTTTATTAGTAGCATACAGCTCTATAGGTGAGAACATGGATAGTTTTATAAAAAACCAGTGGAATATTCTGGAGCAACAAGCGTTTATACATAAAAAAAAAGTATTAATATCTTCTCATCCTAGCCAATCAAGAGTCAAAGCCTGCGGTATTGATCTTAATTATGCTTATCAGTATCTCGATGAGGCAATTCTTCAATCACTTTTTAAGCTTGCTCACTGTTGTGATTTATCTCATAAAATTCATGGATTAATGACTGGTGCGTGTGTAAATCTCAGTGAAGGACGACCTGCACTGCATACCGCGCTTAGATTGAAAAGTCGGAAAAACGTTGAGATTGATAATCAAAAGATCTTAGATGAAATTTTTAATACCCGAGCACAGATGCTTGAAATATCTGAACGAATCAGAACGCATCAGTGGTTAGGGTTTTCCGGAAAACCGATAAAAAATATCGTTAATATTGGTATTGGTGGCTCAGATCTGGGTCCTCGTTTTTGCCTTGACGTATTTTCTGATCTTATCTGTGAAGACTTAAATTTTTATTTTATATCCGATGCTGATCCAGACGCATTTAAAAAATGTGTCTCTAAACTGACTCCTGAAACGACTTTATTTATTGTTGCTTCTAAATCATTTACTACGCAAGAAACTTTATTTAATGCAAGAAAAGCTAAAGCTTGGATTGGCGATGAAAATAGATTTTCTAAGCATTTTATTGCTGTGACAGCTAATCTTGAACAGGCACGTTGTTTTGGTATCGAGACGATACTTCCAATTTGGGATTGGGTTGGTGGGCGATATTCTTTTTGTTCTGCCATTAATTTAATCACGGCGATTGCGATTGGCTATGAGAATTTTAGTCAAATTTTAGCAGGTGCGCATGACATGGATGTGCATTTTAAAGATACTGAGTTTTCAAAAAATCTGCCCGTTCTTTTGGCTTTATTTGGAATATGGAATAATAATTTTTTAAATATTCATAACTTAATTACTTTAACGTATTCCCAACGCCTGAATGAGTTTGTCCCCTACATTCAACAATTAGACATGGAAAGTAACGGGAAATCTATCAATAATAAAAATCAAACAGTGACTTATGCAACGGGCCCTTTGTTATGGGGTGGTCCTGGTAACCAAGCGCAACATAGTTATTATCAATTACTTTGCCAAGGCACGCATCAAACAGCTTTAGATCTAGTGACCGTAAATTTGTTTGATGGTGAGATGATTAATGATATGTGCATGGATAAAATCCGAGTGCTTACTCAAGGTGTTGCTAATCCTTTACATGCTCATGGCTATATTAAGGGACAAGTTCCTTTAAATCATATTCGTCTTGCTGATCATAGTCCTTATACCATCGGGGCCTTGGTCGCCCTTTATGAGCATAAAATATACGCACAAAGTGTTATTTGGGATATTAATGCATTTGATCAGCCCGGTGTAGAGAGTGCGAAACAGGGTAGAACAATATCATCTGTTGTTGAATATGGATAATGAAATCAGAATTTTAAATAGGAGGATGTGTGCTCGATACTGCGTTTTCACCTTGGCCAAGTTATACAGCTGTTGAAGCTGAAGCGATACAGCGTGTTCTTCTATCCAATCGCGTCAATTATTGGACTGGGAAAGAATGTCGTTTATTTGAAACCGAATTTGCAGCTTTTGTGGGTGTGCCTTATGCCGTTGCATTAGCTAATGGGACTGTTGCGCTTGATGTTGCTTTAAAAGTATTAGGCATTCAAGCAGGTGATGAGGTCGTGGTGACGCCGCGTTCTTTTATGGCATCGGCATCTGCAATTGTGACAGCGGGTGCCCGACCAGTGTTTGCTGAAGTGGATGCAGACAGTCAAAATATTACAGCACAAACGATTCGTGCTGTGTTAACGCCACGAACAAAAGCGATTATTTGTGTGCATTTAGCTGGTTGGCCATGTGATATGGACCCAATTATGGCGCTTGCTGAAGAGAAAGGTTTATATGTCATTGAGGACTGTGCTCAAGCACATGGAGCTCGATACAAAGGACGATCAGTTGGTTCTATCGGTCATATTGGTGCGTGGTCATTTTGCCAGGATAAAATTATGACGACAGGTGGTGAAGGCGGCATGGTGACTACCTCTGACCCTAAGTTATATGCCGAGATGTGGTCTTATAAAGATCATGGGAAATCACAACAAGCGCTTGAATCTGCACGAAAATCATCGCAAACTTTTAATTGGGTGCACGAACAATTTGGTACAAATTGGCGTATGCTGGAATTTCAAGCGGCTATCGGCCGAATCCAATTAGAGGTCCTGCCCGCTTGGCAAGAGACTCGTTTGAATTATGCAAGAAAAATATGGGCGTGTGCGAATAGTTTGCCAGGTTTGCGGGTACCATTGGTCCCCAAGGAAATTTTACACGCAGCTTATAAGTGTTACGTATTTTTAAAACCGGAAGCGTTAGCGCCTGATTGGAGTCGAGATCGTATTCTCATGAGTATTCGTGAGCAAGGTGTGCCTTGTTATGTTGGCACTTGTCCTGAAATTTACTTAGAAAAGGCTTTTGATAACACCGGTTGGCGCCCTGAAAAACGTTTTCCTGTTGCACAAAAATTGGGTGAAACTAGTTTAATGTTTCTTGTACATCCGACATTAACCTCGCAAGAAATACAAAAAACTTGTGATGTGTTACAAAATGTCATGTTACTGGCGACGGAATTTAGTATGATAGAATCAATTATCTAACGAGGCAGGTATTATGTTTCGAGGCAGTATGGTCGCTTTAGTGACCCCGATGTTCAAAGGTGAGGTGGATTTTTTAAGACTGCGTGAATTAGTCGAGTTTCACATTCAGGGTGGAACTTCCGCGATTATCGCGGCTGGAACCACGGGTGAAGCAGGAACATTATCGTTTGATGAAAAATGTTCAGTGATTAAGACCGTGATAGATGCTGCTCACGAACGTATTGCCGTGATTGCAGGTACTGCTGCTAATGCGACGCAAGAATGTATTGCGTTAACCCAATGTGCTATGTCGCTGGGTGCACATGGGGCCTTGATTATGACTCCCGCTTATATTAAACCAACGCAAGAAGGCTTATATCAGCATTATCAGCATATTGCTGATTCTGTACATATCCCGATTATTTTGTACAATGTTCCGCAGCGTACAGCCTGTGATTTATTACCTGAAACTGTTGCCCGCTTGTCTAAGATTTCAAATATTATTGGTATTAAAGAAGCAACCGGTCAACGTGCACGTTTAGACGCGCTGCTCGATGCAACTGAAGGTAAAATTGATGTCTATAGTGGCGATGATCTCACTTGTGCCGAGTGGATGTTAGCTGGTGCGAAGGGTGTCATTTCAGTTGCCGCTAATATTATACCTAAGAAAATTGCTAAAATATGTGATGCGGGCCTGGATGATGATCATGATCTTTGTTTACAACTTCATGAGCAATTAACAGAACTATTTCAACAGTTATTTATAGAATCTAATCCTATTCCTATAAAATGGGCAATGGCCAAGATGGGGTTAATTCAAAATGAATTACGTCTGCCGTTAACATCATTCAGTGCGGCTTATCAGCATGCTTTGACGGAAGTACTTCGCAGTTTAGAATTAGTTTAGCGTGCATTTAAGAGGATGATGTGTGAAAAAGTTAGGTTTTTGGATGATGAGTGTATTGTATATCACGGCTTGTTCAACAAAATACGCAAGCAATGATCAACAACAGTATTTAAAAAGTCATAATGGTCCTCAGTTGGAGACGCCGGCGCCTTTGACTCATGAAAATGTGAGTGGTTTTTATGATTTACCTGCCCCTGAAGGCGCGAAGAAAATCAGCGTGGTACCTCCTCAAATTTGAATGTTATTGACGAGACAGGATGTGTTTTATGGGGAAAAAAAGCGCAGAATTAGCAATTATTCAGTCCTTGTCAACACGTATTATTGAGGCGCAGCGTAAGATTCGTATTTTGGATTGCATTAAATGGGACGATTCAATTAAAGATGATTTTTTTCGTCAACAATGCCAAGTCCTCCCGGTAGTTGATTTAGATTATTATGAGAGTCGACCTTTGCCTTTCGATCCGCAAACGAAGATAGACGAGTTTAGAACAATTTTACGTGATGCACAGAATCAATTGGGTCAATATGCAGCAGAAACTCGCTTAATTAAGCGTCAGTGTGATGAATATATTCGTGCGGTACAAATGCTCGCATCGCGAGGCACCCCCAGTTTTTGTGAATTATCGATGGAGCTTTATGGCAGCCCAGGCGACGTGTTTTATGCTGGGGGGCCGAAGTTATCTTTGATGGGGTCTTTGCTGTTTGATGTTCTGTCTAAATTGGATGTGCAATTGCAATCAGAAGCTGATGTCAAGCGCTATACGCCAGAAGAAGCTCAACTGATATTGCAGGCAAGACTGAGTTCTTTTTTTAAGCATCATCAAGATAAAATCACTGTGATGGTCAGTGATGGGATGGTTGCGGATGCATCTGCTGGTGCTGATTCGATTCGTTTAAGTCAAAATGTAATGTTTAGTGATCGAGATATACGCTATCTCGAAGTGCATGAAGGCTGGGTTCATGTCGGGACAACGTTAAATGGGACATTGCAGCCTTATTGTACATTTTTATCCAAAGGTTCCCCGTCGAGTAGCGTCATCCAAGAGGGGCTGGCGGTGATGACTGAGGTTGTCACTTTTTCATCGTATCCTAGTCGTATGCGTAAAATTACCAATCGGGTGATTGCCTTAGATAAAATCAGTCAAGGTGCAAATTTTATTGATATTTATCGTTATTTTCTTTCCTGTGATTTAACCGAAGAGGATAGTTATAACCATACAGTACGCTTGTTTCGCGGCAGTACGCCGACAGGGGGGGCTTTTACTAAAGATTTATCTTACGCCAAAGGCTTTGTGTTAATTTATAATTTTATTCGGTTTGCAATTAGTCAACACCGAGTTGATGTGGTACCGTTGCTTTTTATTGGTAAGGTCGTTTTAGATGATCTGCCTTTATTGTGTGAACTACGCGACAATCAACGCTTGGCTGACCCTGTTTATCTACCTTCCCCTTTTTGTGATCTATCTGCATTAAGTGTTTGGATGAGTTTTTCATTATTTCTCAATAAATTTGATCTCAATGAGGTACAAAAAGGGTTTCAATTTTTATTGGGATAGTTA
>CAMDJY010000042.1 GCA_945901145.1 Legionella genomosp. 1
ATGACAAAATCTCTAATCCCCTGAGCCCAATTTCGTTGCAATCAATTAAACACAACAGCCGAAGCAACTTGTCGCTTGGTAACCCTTCAAAATACTTACTCATAGGTTCAAGTGCGTCCATGCGATGAATTTTGGTTAAAAATTTAGGCAATAAGTTTTCTAAATCAGTGTTTTTCATCTCTTCCATATGCTGAACGACTTCATTCACTAAATTGGATTGCTCTTCAGCTGCCAACTTATCGAAAAGAGAAATGTCTTTATTAGAGAATTCAGCAAATTTAAGCCGCACTTTAGTGACGCGTCCTGGGGGGTTTGACATATTATTGACGATATTTACATAGGAATAAGTAATCCTTTCTTTCCATAGCTCTTCACTTTTGATAAATAATACACAGTCATTCCCATTGATATTCATTCTGGTCGAAGCAAGGGTCATGAAATATTCAAAATATAAATCTGATTGAGGTGAAAATTTTTCTTCTTGATTAGTACTGTTTTGAATACTTTTTACAAAATCATGAAAAAAATACACTAATTCTTTACCTTGATCAAAGATCGTCGCCAAGACTGTGTTTTTATCACTTTTTTTATAGGTATCGAGAGTTTTTTCAACTAATTGTTTTAAAAGTCGAGCATATGTGGTTTCTATACTACGTAAATTGGTCATGCCAGCTGTATGGTTATTGTTGATATACAGCTCTCGAGATTTTAATAAAAAACTGAGTAAATTATCTCTTGTTTTTTCCCTAATCCCATTTCTCTCAAATTCATCTTCAAATAAATCACGAATATCAAAACTCTTTGTGGCTTTAGATTTGGATTTGGATTTATTGGACTTACTGGATTCACTCGCTAGATTTTTGATCTTGTTCAAATGGGAATTAATTTGATTAACATAATTATTTAATTCTTCTAAAGAAAGAGTCTTATTTTCTAACTTAGTTAAGCATTCATTTAAACTTTTTCTGAAATCATTTAATTCACGAGACATAAATCACTTTTTTAGATAAGATAAATAGTGTGTTGATGCTAGCACATTGCGCTCATATAGGTCAATATGATATTTGATTCGTCATTGACTGAAAATTTGATAAATTTTATTAATAATAGATCTGGAATCTGTGCTCTTAAAATCTCCAGTTAAATCCCAAAGCATCACCCCGCCAAACTGTTGATTTTTAACCCATGTCGCCTTGTATGCTGCAGAGTCTAAATCATCATAAGTCATAAAAAAATCAGGAGAATATCCCCAGGGTGTCTTTGCGTAATATCCTAATGCATGGTTCTCTGGGTTGACGCGTGTTAACCTGGGTAATAAATAATGATTACCACACGCTTGTTGATCGATAATACATTGATAATCAATCATGCCGGTAAATCCTGATTGCACATTATCCCACTCGCCTTGCGGTGTACCAATAATGGGTTGATAAAGCCCGAATAACAACCCCTGTTGCTTAATTTGGACCATACGGCCATATAATGGTATACCAAGCAGCAATTTTTGAGATGCAACACCATTGGTCACATATGCACCCATCGCATCTGTGACATTATATTTACTGAGCGTCACATGCTGAGTGCTCGGATCATGCGCTGGATCCAGTTGCATGGCAGACATAAAATTGCTGCAGGTATACCCTTGATCCCATGGACCATGAAAATCGTAAGTCATGACCCCCATAAAATCCGTGACAGAAGCGACAGTCTGCCACTGGCTTGCCGTCAATGCATTAATTTTATCAATGCCACCAGGCACCGCGGTTGTTAAAAAATAAATTTGATGATCAAGTTGGCTTTGTTGATCTAAAGCAATTCGTAATTTTTGTAATAAATTAATATAATTTTTAACATCGTCTGGATTGATTGGATACTCCCAATCAATATCTATACCGTTAAAATTAACCTCTTTCATCGCCTGCACGGCGTGTGTGACAAACGCTGCTGTAGCAATTGGATCAGCGGCCATTTGGCTAAAACATTCAGCAGGACCATGTGGGCTACTGCCAATCTGACAATGCCAACCTGATGGCGTACTTGACCAAGACCAACCACCAAATGATAGCGACGCATTCAAATATGGATAGCGTTTACGCGCCTGAGATATTATGGGCAAATTGACTGAGTCAGAATCAAGATCGTATAAACTCACCTGACCATTGTTATCAAAAATTGCAAACGCATAGCCCACGGTATTCATTTTATCAAACGGCAGTAAATCAGCAGTATATGCAGGGTTGCGCCAATATGCCCAATTCGGATAATAACCCATAATACGCAGACCATGGCCTGGATCATGACAGGCCTCAGCGACACAATGATGTCTTATTGGGACGACAATAGGTCCCTGAGAATCAGGGAGCATAACCTGCACTTGACTTGGATCCATCGCAAGATTATTAGGGTTGAACGGCCCACCAAGGTGCTTTAAATCAAGCTGATAAGTCAAATAAGCCGAGCTTTTAGGCTTAATCAAAATCAAAGGGCGCTCGTCAATCTTACTTAGATAATGCATGCCATCAGGGTCATCCTGCGTATTTATCTTCGATTGCCATCCCCACAAAGTTCCCCAAGGAGTTCCTACTACTTTAGCATTCGACAAAAAACTGACAGCGTTAAGCGTTATAGTTTCATCACTATCATTATAAATTGTCAATTGACCCGCCCCACGATAAGGTGAAGTATACTCATAAGTCAGGGGGTCACTTTGAGCCCAAACTGTGGAATTTATGAAAACGCAAGCAATATAAATAATAAACAATAAGTCACGCATGTTAGGATCGATTTAAACAATCATTTATGGTTAATACTTAGTCAAATTATTCTGAATTGTCAAATAACGATTTATTTTAAAATAGTTTTCTGCGATATTAAAAAATAATCCATCAAATCTGAGACACATGAATCGATCGCAACAACAAACCGCTCAAATCGTGATGATTACTTTTTGGAGTCAATTTTCATCCTATGCGTTGAATTCAATTTTAATTTTATTTTTAACAAGGCCCTTGATCACGCATGGATTAGGCTATTCTGAAGCTAAAGCCTATGCATTTATGGGTATCACCAACGCCACTGGATATCTGATGCCCATCTTAGGTGGATTTATTGCTGACCGTGTACTTGGATTAAGACGTAGTATTTTTTTAGGTGGTTTAATACTTGCTTTGGTTTATCTACTGGTGATGCTTAGTGGTTATACAATTCCATATTACGGTGACGGTTTATTTGTGGCCGCTTATGCATTAATTCCCGCAGCGAGCTCTCTGCTAATGGGTAATGCCTCAGGACTCATTGCTTCGATTTATACAGACGATGCTATTCAAGCTAAAACGGCCATGACTTATTATTACATGGCTATTAATCTCGGCGCGCTCTTGGCCATCATCATTGCGCCATCTTTACTCAATAGTCAGTATGGTCCACTATCAGTCCTGGCTTTAACATTTATTGGCAAGTCCATCGCTGCAATGAATTTTGCTTACCGATATGCTTTGTATGATGACATCGTCATTGGCTATGATAAAAAACTTTTGTCTTGGCGAGCGCGATTCATCTTAGTCGGTTATTTAGTCGGAATTTATTTATTTACTTTGCTCGCTTATTTTTATATTAATCTATTTAGTGTTATCATTTCTTGCGGATGTTTTATCGGTATTGGATGGTTTTTAGCAAAAACTTTTCAATTATCAGGAAGCGCACGAACCAAACAATTGGTTGCTTGTTTATTGATTTTTGAGGCCATTATTTTTTTCGTAATTTATAACCAAATGAACAGTACGTTAATTCTTTTTGCTCAAAAAAACTCAGATCATCAATTTCTTAATTTTTCAATTTCCGCGGCCCAATATCAAATTTTAAATCCTTTACTGATTTTAATTTTAGGCTTGCAATTACCACGTTTTTACCAAAAATTTCCTCGGTTTACCATTCCCTATCAATTCGCTTCAGGGACACTCATCGCAGGTATAGCGCTATTCCTAGTTGCTATGACGGCATATCATGCACAAGATGGTATCATCAGTGGTAATATGATTGCATTGACGTATCTTTTAATTAGTCTGGCTGAATTGTGTGTCAGCGCTATCGGCTTGAGTATGATTGGTTTATATTGTGACCGAAAAGCCCTGGGTTTTGCCATGGGCGCATGGTATTTAGCCGGATCTTTATCAAATATATTCTCAGGTCAAATCGCCCATTTTGTCGCGATACCCAAAGATTTATCCTCACCACTGCAAAGCATCGTCATTTATCAACAGTATTATTTATACATGGGCTTAACAACAATAGTACTCGGCATGTTCATGTTTTTTATTGCCTGGCTTTTGCATAAAAAACTTAATCTTCAAGGGTTATCTCTTGTTTGAAGTAATTCCTCAGTAAATGGCCTAGTGCGTTCGTAGAGGCGGTTTTGTGACAACTTTGTTTTAACTCAGCAACGTGAATGCCAATTTTACCGTCGGGTATAAGGGCCACCAATAGCAGCCCCTACCCCACAGAACCCGGCATGCCGATTTCCAGCACCGGGCTCTTCGATTTTGAGCTCACAACGCCACTAAACTTTTTAATTGCCGTTGAGATTATTTTAACCGAATAGAGCTATACTTGTCTTTTTTAACTTACTTTCAATCAAACCGACCAAACTTTATTATCTTGGTTTTCGAAGGTTCTAATGATAAACTAAATTTTTTAAGCCGCGAAGGATAGGCCGCCCTAAAGCGAATAGCATCACTCTTGTGCTCAAAGCACAATACAAAATCATCCAGATATCTTACATAGTAAACATACCCTTTCAGTCTTGGTTTAACCACTTTTTCTATCCATAAATCAAGCACATAGTGAAGATATAGATTGCTGATTAAAACGCTAACTGGACCACCGTGTGCGGTACCTTGTTCATTAGGAATGTGCCTATCACCTTCCATTACCCCGGCTTTTAACCAACGCCTTATGAGAGCGATCTCCAACAATGTCAGAACTATAACATAAAGTCGAAAAACGGTCCAATGGTATATATTTGATTTCGAGGCAATATAAGAAGCTCAGCTATACAAGATAAATTCAGGGATTATGCGGAGACATATAAAAAAATGTCTAATAGTGAAGCTGAATCTGGGCTTCTAAAAAAATTGGATCTAGATGTAATGTTGCTCAATCCTTTCTTACGTGCAAATTGCTCTGCGTTTATTTAGAGCATTTATTTAGAGAATCAAATTGTAGATCGGCATATTGAGTGCAATATCAACAAAATGTTCGCATTTCGCATCACGTTGAAACCTTATGACGATAACAACAAAGCCAGAGTATCAAAAAATCCCCAATCCATATTATCATATCGACAATTGATAACTGTATGACAAAAAAGCCAAATATGAAAACAAACCCTATTGTTAATGACTCAGTCATATATCAAACCAAAAATGGCGCGATTACACTTAAACAAGATGTTTCTTCCGATATGCTTTGGGCTAGCCAGGCTCACATTGCAGATATTTTTGAAATAGAGCGTTCTGTTGTAACTAAACACATTCGCAACATTTTGAAAGATAAAGAATTAGATGAAAATTCAGTGCGTGCAAAATTGGCACATACTGCCGAGGATGGCAAGAGCTATCAAGTACAATTTTATAGCCTAGATGTTATTCTAGCTGTTGGGTATCGTACCAACTCAAAAAAAGCGATTGCCTTTCGTCAATGGGCAACTAAAACACTTAAAGACCATATCCACAAGGGTTTTACGATAAACAGCACCAGATTACAAAATAATTATACCGATTTTCTAAAAGCCATCGATGACGTTAAAGCCTTATTGCCTGCTGGCGCTAACATCGACAATGGCAGTGTGCTTGAGCTTGTCACGCTCTTCGCTGACACATGGTTCTCTCTGGATGCTTATGACAAAGATAACCTTGCTACACAAGGGGTTAGCAAGAAGATAGTTGTGTTAACAGCAGAAAAACTACATCAGGCACTGGCAGAGCTTAAACAAAACCTTATCGCCAAAGGAGAGGCCACGGATATTTTTGGCATCGAACGCACAAAAGACAGCATTGCTGGTATCGTTGGGAATGTGATGCAATCTTTTTCAGGGGAAGACCTCTATCCCAGTATCGAAGAAAAAGCAGCACATCTCCTGTATTTCATCATCAAAAATCATCCATTTGTAGATGGCAATTGTAGTTTTTGAAAAAGCCCCCAAATAGGCCCCTGTTTGGGCGATGTTACTCTTGGAATTGAACCCAATTCCGCTGCATAATTCATAAAAGCATCCACTCATACGACATTCTCGCGACACATCTTGTGACATAGTTTCGTTTCCTACGGTGCTCCAAGACTCGCTACGTGGTGAGATCGACTCTCTTCCACGAGAGGACTTTTACCTGTAAGATAAGCCAGGTTTATCCTGGTGCACTTCAAACTCCAGTCTTAATACTTATGTAAATAAACGCGGATTACGTACTCCCGTTGAATCTAAAGGTACACAATTAAATGAAAATTAAAAATATTATTTTTGATGTTGGCAACGTGATCGTTCGATGGTCGCCTTTGCATATTATTGAAAGTGCATTTCCTGAGCATGATTCGCATCAACATCAATTTTTTATCGAAAAAATATTCCGAAGCGACACTTGGATACAACTGAATTTAGGGCAAATTAGTGAGGAAGACGCAAAATTAAAATTTATATCTAAAATTGATTCACTTGATGCAAAGAAAACAGATAGTCTTTTTGATTTTATTAAGTCAACTCAAGAGTTAGTACCCGGAACCATAGATATTATAAAAGCCCTCCATAAAAAGGGCTATCAATTATTTGCTTTGACAGACAATGTTAAAGAAATCGTTCAACATCTACAGCACAGGTATGATTTTTGGCAATACTTCATACATACAACTGTTTCAGCTAATATCGGTTTAATGAAACCCAGTAAAGAAATTTTTGATTATACAATGCAGAAAAATAATTTATTACCTCATGAGACGCTATTCATCGATGATCATTTGCCAAATACAACGGCAGCTCATGCACTTGGTTTGCATACCATTTTATTTTCAAATTCCACGGCATGTTTACAAGAATTAGACCAGTTAGGAATCAATCTCCATGATTAATAATCTTAGCTGGCTTAAATGGGTTTCAGAAATACAGGCGATCGCTCAATCTGGCCTTATTAGCATTGTGGGATAAACTTAAACACGACCATCCACCACAATGGCCTCACGCATATAAATGTTTTTTTCATTGTAAAATACTTTCTGGCAAACCAAATGAAAATATTGAAATTTCAGATCAAGCATTTTTTGATCTAAATAATCTTCCATTGCTATCAACACACAGAGTCACTAAAAAGCAATTAGATAGGCTATATGAATTGGTTATTGCGCCACAAGAAACGCAATTTGATTGAAATACGTCCGGAAATTCCGGCGGTTAGCGTCTTAGGCCATAAGTGATATCGAACACCATTTACTGAGGCATTACTGTTTGAAATATCCTGCCTCTTCTTCTCGCAAAGTTAACACTTCAAAACCATCAGGTGTCACTAGAATGGTATGTTCCCATTGGGCGGAAAGCATTCTGTCTTTGGTTAGCGCAATTCCCCAGCCGTTTTTTTCAATATGTTTAACGTCAGCTTTCCCCTGATTAATCATCGGTTCAATCGTAAAAGTCATGCCTGCTTTTAAAACCTCGCCAACGCCGGGTCGACCATAGTGTGGCACTTGAGGATCTTCGTGCATTTTTCTACCAATCCCGTGACCACAGTATTCGCGCACCACAGAATAATGATGCTTTTGCGCATGTTGTTGAATCACAAAGCCAATATCCCCAATGGTGATGCCCGGTTTAACGATTGTAATCCCTTCATACAAGCATTGTTGCGTCACATCGACTAACCGTCTGGCGTGCGGCGCAACTTGGCCTATACAAAACATTTTACTGGTATCGCCGTAAAAGCCTTCATAAATCAAAGTCACATCGACGTTAACAATATCACCTTTTTTAAGCACTTGCTGCGCTGAAGGCATGCCATGGCAAATGACATGATTTAACGACGTATTCACCGAATAAGGATAACCGTATTGACCTTTACTCCCCGGAATTGCCTTCAGAGTATTCACAATATAATCTTCACAGAAAGCATCGATATCCATCGTTGTGATACCAGGACGAATAAAATCACTGAGTGCCTCCAAAACACGCGCAGTTAATCGACCTGCTACACGCATTTTTTCAATCTCTTCAGGTGTTTTAATCATTATCATACGCTTCTCAATTCTTTAGTTTTTATCAACAATTAGCCATATTACACCAACTTAATCTGCTTTCCCATTGCTTTAATGGTGACAATTGCGGATTTTGCATGGCATCTACCGGTAAATAAAAAGTCTGTTCTAATAGAAATTGTCCTTTTAAGGCTGCATGGGAAACCTGATCGGTCAACACAATCCAAGTCGAATGCGCTGGAAAATCCATACGATATTTCACTACACGCTTTTGATAATCATCATTCAGCTTCATACTATCGTGCAGATGCAGCATATAATGATCATACGCAGTTCTGTATGATTTGGTGATGTTTAAAAATTTTAAACCGTGTGCTTTAAGCGCGTTATAAGGCGGCAAATGCTTCGAAAAAACATCTAACACCTCAGGAAAAGGCTGACCGATATGCCATACTCGAGGTTCTTTGTAGGGATTGATATTACAAAAAACACGTAAGATTCGAGCGCCTTGAACTGGCGTTGATGGAAACGCATCCACATGCACACGGGTGTCGTCTTTACGCTTGGAAGTTATTCGACCATCAATTTCCGCCGGGCGGTAACTGGTCCTTCCCCATCGAATGTGATCTTGATAGCTCGGAAATAATTTCTCGATGAGTGTGTGCGAAAAAGATGAAAAACGCTGCATAAATGCTACAACTTTATCCTGAAGTTCAACTGCATCAATTCCAGAAATTTTTTGTTTGTTAATATCATAACTGACGTTTTTATGACCCCGAGCAAGAATCGCTTCATTTAATAAAATAGTTTCATCCGGCTGCACGGCAAAAGCGAGCTCTGGACAATAAACAACTTTTCCATGTTCTAAAGCATCGGTTGCTTGATATTGTATAACTTCATCAGCTGTTTCAAGATTGCTTATTTTTAGTTTAAATATTGGCTCATTCATTCTCAGTCCTTAAGCATGTATTATTGTAAACGATACCTTAAATTGCTAATTCTCTGGGCTTCTTTATTGTTTTCTACCGCCATTTTTATTGCTTTTTTCTGACCAATCAAGACAACAATTTTTTTACCTCGTGTCATCCCTGTATATAAAACATTTCGAGACAAGAGCATATAATGCTCCATGGCTAAGACCATAACCACAATTGGAAATTCCGAGCCTTGACTTTTGTGAATACTAATCGCGTAGGCGAGCGTTAACTCATCTAATTCATGCGCTTGATATTCTTTAAGTGATTGATCGAAATAAATCATGACTTTTTCTTGTGCGACGTCAATACGCTCGATATAACCAATATCACCGTTAAATACATCTTTTTCATAATTATTATTAAGCTGAATCACTTTATCACCAGGAGCAAACGTTGTGCCTAGG
>CAMDJY010000043.1 GCA_945901145.1 Legionella genomosp. 1
CAAAGCGCAAGTCTTCTTGGCTTAAATGTGGATCGTTATCTGCTAAGTAGGGTGGGTTAGAGATAATGGCATCAAATGATTGGGTAGGTATAGATTGGAACCAATTAGAGTGTATCCACGTGATATTATTAAGTTTGCATTGGCTGCCATTGTGCGTAGCGATGTTTAAAGCATCGTCGCTGATATCGCAAGCGGTGATGTGCCAGTCTGGACGACTTGCAGCAAGCGCAATGGCAATCGCACCAGAGCCTGTGCCTAACTCTAAGATAGTCGCTTGTTGTTGCTCGGCGAGTAGTGCGAGCGTACATTCAACTAATAATTCTGTTTCAGGACGGGGGATTAACGTTGCTGGCGTGACCCTAAGCGCTAGCGACCAAAATTCTTTGCTTTGAGTGAGATAGGCAATCGGCATGCCAAGGCTGCGTTTTGCAATCAACGCTTCAAATGTTGCGAGTACGCCTGGATTTAACACATCGGTGTCATGTGCATAAAGAAAAGCGCGTGTATTTTTTAACGTATGCAAGAGCAGCGTTTCAGCATCAATTCTCGGCGTTGAACTTGTGGTTTTTAGACGTGCCGTGGCTTGTTGTAATGCGTGTTTAATGGTCGTCATGTGGGTTTAATTCAGCAAGTAATTCTGCATGATATTCACGTTTTAAAGCATCAATAATCGGTGCAAGATCACCTTCCATAACATCATTTAATTGATAAAGCGTGAGATTAATGCGGTGGTCTGTTAATCGTCCTTGTGGAAAATTATAAGTGCGAATGCGTTCAGAACGGTCACCGCTGCCAACCAATGATTTGCGCATTTGTGCTTGTGCTTGGCGTTGTTTGGTTTGTTCTGCGTTGAGTAACCTGGTTTTTAATAACGCCATGGCTTTAGCACGATTTTTATGTTGTGAACGTTCATCTTGACACTCAACCACAACGCCTGTGGGGAGATGGGTAATTCGAATCGCTGAGTCGGTTTTATTGACATGCTGCCCCCCTGCGCCAGAAGCACGGTAAGTGTCTATACGCAATTCATCGCTGTTAATTTCAATAGAATCTACTTCTTCTACTTCAGGTAAAATAGCCACCGTACAGGCTGAAGTATGAATACGACCTTGCGATTCGGTCGCAGGTACCCGTTGAACCCGGTGTGCACCAGACTCGAATTTTAATTGTGCATACACATTATGGCCACTGATACGTACAATGACTTCTTTGAATCCGCCGTGCTCACCATGACTGGTGCTCACAATTTCGTTTTGCCAAGCTTGCTTTTCTGCATAGCGAAGATACATGCGAAACAGATCTCCTGCAAAAATAGCGGCCTCATCGCCGCCAGTGCCCGCGCGGATTTCAAGGTAAATATTACGCTCATCATCAGGATCTTTGGGTAATAAATGTTGTTGCAATGCTTCATCGAGTGTTTTAAGTTCGGTTTTGGCGGCTTCGCGTTCATCAATTGCTATGTCGATTAATTCGGGATCATTGCTAGCAATCAGTTCTTCGAGTGACTCTATATTTTTCTGTGCTTTTTGATAATTGCTATAACAATGCGTAATAGGTTCGAGTTCTGCATATTCTTTAGATAAGGCTTTAAATTGTGCTTGGTTGTTGATGGTTGTGGCATCTGCAAGGAGGCGATTGACTTCTTCAAATCGTTCGAGCAGTTGTTGCAGCTTTGATTCAAGCGATTTCTTCATGAGCACGGGTATCCATTGAGGTGTTTAAAAGGTATTGAGACAGCAGCATGAATTCATCTTGATTACCTACAGCCGCTTGTCGTAAGCCAACGGTTGGTGCATGGGTTAATTTATTGACTAATCTTTCACAAAATTCATTTAAAACGGAGTACTGACATTGACCCGAAGATAATTTTTGTGTCGCACGTTTAAGCTCGGCTTGAGCAAGTTCTTGCATTTGACTACGGTAATCACAAATGACAGGATTAGCGCGTAAGGATCGATACCATCGCATATAGTTTGCTAATTCATGTTCAATGAGTTCTTCTGCATGAAGTGCTGCTGTTCGACGTTCGAGCATACTTTTTTCAATACTGATATGCAGATCATCAATGTTAAATAAGTGGACATTATCGAGTTCAGCAACGTCAGGTTCAATGTCTCTTGGAACGGCTAAATCTAGAAAAAACATGGGTTGATGCTGCCGAGTATTGAGCGCTTGGGCGACCATTGGTTTTTTGATAAAAGGCAAGGGACACGCAGTGGCTGAAATAATGACATCTGCTTTGGGTAAATGTAGTGGAATATCAGTGATTGTTAGCGAATGTGCGTTTAATTTTTGCGCTAAATAATGTGCATGTTCTAAGGTTCGGCTGGCAACAGTAAACGAAGTAACGCCTTGTTGTTGCAGATATTTGGTCACTAAAGAAGCGGTTTCTCCCGAGCCAATAATAAACGCGTGGAGTTTAGAGTAATCTGGAAATAATTGACCAATTAATCGTGTTGCAGCTGACGCCACTGATATCGGGTTGTTGCCAATGCCACTTTGCTGACGAATGCGTTTACTAGCACTAAAAATGAAAGGCAGAACCAGCCGCAGTTGTCGCTTTGCCATGCCCCATTGTTCAGCATCTGCATATGCTTGTTTCATTTGTCCTAAGATTTGTGGTTCGCCAATCATCATTGAATCAATGCCATTGGCAACTTTAAGAACATGACGAATCGCATCGTCACCTTCATAGCAATAAAAGTATTGTTCTAAGAGGCTTGGATTAAGCTTATGGATGTTCGCGAGCCAGGGCAATAAAATATCGGTGCGATTAGTTTCACAATAAAGTTCTGTACGATTGCAAGTTGATAGTAACATGGCTTCAGAGACATGTTGGATTTGTAAAAGTTGCTGAAGATAATTTTGCTGGACGTCTGGATGCTGTGCAATTTTTTCACGCAGAGAGAGCGGAGCGGTTTTATGATTAACACCAAAAGCAACAAATGCCATAACTCAAAAGCCAATCTGTAAAATATCAATAGAGTGATAGAATTATACAACGATTGGACTGAGTGAGGAAAGAATAAATAGATCGTTACCCAATGTTTATATTAAACTTACACCTGTTTTATTTGGTTTTGAGGAATGAGTTTTCATGACAAGAGTTTATTACTGGCAAGGTGCTTTAGGCCAAGACAAGTTGTTATCTGAACATCGTGAAGTGATTGTGCAAATCTTAAATCAAGACTATGCGCCAACTGATTTAGAGAAGTTGCATGGAAATAATCAGCAGATTATATATAGCTTTAGAGTGAACATTAGAGATCGTCTATTGTTTACAACCCGTGTCATAGACGATAAATCTTATCTGCATGTGCTGGAATATATTGAAAATCATGATTACCAAAAAAGCCGATTTCTGAAGCACCATCAAGTATTAAAGCATTGCAATGCGAAATTAGACCAAGAAGTGAATCAGCTGCAGTTTGAGCTTATGTCCGACAATGAGCATTTACCTGTGTTTGAAAAATCAGAAACAACGGCGCATGTCGAAAAAATAGGCCTCGATTACTTTAATCAGCAATTTATTGAACTTAAACATAATCAACAACAAGCTTTGCGTCAACCATTACCATTAATTCTTACCGGTGTTGGTGGCTCAGGAAAAACTTATACAGCGCTTTCCGTGTTACGACAGTTTATTGGCGCCTGCGATATAAATCAACCCGGACGTATACTTTATGTGACCAACGAACCAAATCTTGTGAATAAAATTAAGATGGATTGGGTGGCATTTTGCGGAGAGATACCAGAATCTATTCAAGTTGAGCATCTAACTTACTTGGAACTGTTAAAACAATGCATTCATATGGAATCCAATATCGCTGATCATTATGCTGATTGGGCAAAAAACCAAAAATCTTATAGCACGGAGATTAATGCAACTACGCAATATGAAGAATTTCGAATTTGTTCAGTCTATACTCAAGAACAGTACATGCAATTGGGTGTGCATCAGTCAAGATTAAATCCCGAACACCGCCCCGCACTTTACCAGCAATATGAGAACTTTCAAGATTATTTAATAAATCAAAAACTGATTGATGCAGTATTTTCTGCATTCACTGCTGAACCTAAATATCAATTAATCGTTGTTGATGAAGCACAACTTTTTAGTTTACGGCAATTAAAAAATATTCATCAACTAGCAATTAATTCTGCGATTCTTTACTGTATGGACCCACTACAAAATCTTGTCGACACAACTGCAATCAGACAATTATACCAACAACTGCATTGGAGCCAAGAACGCGGTTTAGGCATTCATACTATCAGTCTAGATAAAACTTATCGTTGTTCTGAATTGGTTGTCAGAGCAGTCAATGCCATTTTAACAGCTAAGCATGAATTCATGGGGACAGTTGATAAGACTGAAGCCCACAACCTAGTCGTGGACAATAGTCATACTGATGCTGGTTATGTCGCCCTGACATCTGAAAAGCAATTAAACCAATATCAAGCTATTTTAGACCGACATATCAGTCCTGATTTTGCAGTCATTACTCATCCAGCGCTCATTGAAAACGCCCGCCAACGCTTTCAAACGCCTTTGGTATTCACCGTCAATCAAATACAAGGTTTAGATTATCACACTATAGTTATCTACCAATTGTTCTCTGGTGAAATCTCTATAAATAACTGTAAAAAAATTCACCTGTCTTTGTTGGAGAGTAAAAATAAAAAAATCTCTCAAAAAGATAAAAGGGTTAACCAAGAACTTGCACCGTGGTTCAATACGCTCTATACGGCCTATACGCGGGCTAAACATACTCTACTCATTGTTGAAGAAACAACCAGGCATGATGCTTTGCTTAACCGCATCAAACAAGCAATAACAACAGATGCAACCATTATTAAACCTGAACTTAGTGGAGATTGGCATGCTGAAATTCGACGTCAACAAAACCTGGGACATGCTGAAATTGTAGAACGGATTAAACAACAACCTATCATACCTGCTGCATTTTCACTAGAAACCGGCAAGCCAAAGCAAAAAAATCAAAAAAGCATAACAAGTGAGGTTTTAGTGAGTGAAGCGAGGCTGTTTTTTGAAAATTTTGATAAAACAAAAAATGTTGAGGAGCTCGTGCAACATGAAAATTTTCTTGATATAGTTTTTGAAAATAAGTTTAGTGTAGATGATAAGGCACCTAAAAGTTTGTTTCAGCATATTATTGAAAATAATGATTTTACACATCGCTTTTGTGTTGTCTTAAAATTAAGAGGAAAGATTAAGCCAGAATTTGTTAAAAAAGCGATAGCGATAGAATATCCAGATGTGCCTGTTAGAATGTCAAAAATTTTAATCGTTCACATATTCATATATTATTTGAGTCTATTAGAGGATGAATCGGTTGCGATATGGTTAGACAGAATTTTTGAAAAATTTGAGAAAGACGAGCAAGAAAAGATAAAATATGAAATTGCCAATATATGGGTAGAGATAAACCAATCTTGCGTGATTTTTTTTTCAGAGGCAGTTAAATTACAAAAATCATTCTTTTTGCCCGCATTCTTTTCTAAAATATTGGCAACTAAAATCGATGAAACTAATAATACGCCACTTTATTTTTTAACCACAATAGTGAGAGGAAGAGAATTACTAAGCTATTTGGTCGATAAAAAAGAAGATGTATTGCTTAATATCCCAAGTGAAGTTTGGACATGCTTTCTAGTAAATTCAGATGGAACAAGGTCTGATTATACACCATTGATAAAGCTTGTATATACAATAGATGGTGTTAAAATTTTTAATAAATTTCTTGAATCTAAGTCTTTAGGACCTATTTTTATGCAAATTTATATTGAACTGTGTGCAATAAACCCAACTCAGAGATGCTCTTTATTATGGTTTATTATTGCTCAAGACGGGACAGAAGTTTTAAAAACAATGATTGAAGATCATAGTGATAAAATTCAGAATTTGCCAATCGAAGCTTGGAGTTTTTTGACCCCAGAAGATTTGGGAAAACACTCAAGAAGGTCGGCAATTTTTGAGCTAACTGCGACTGATAAAGGTCTTGAAGTATTAAAAATGCTAATCGAACAACATTATGATATCATCGAAAAAATTTCTTCTGAGACTTGGGGGCTTCGAACTGGACCTAAAGGTAGTATGCCTTCAGCATTATATAATCTTGTGAACTCTGAAAAAGGGCTTCAAATTTTGGGCATGCTTATGGAGCGTAACAGTAATATTCTTCATCTTCCATTATCGGTTTGGACAGAATGGGTTACTTGCGGAGAAATGACATTGACTCGTACTAAAGAAGGTAGCCTTTTTTTTAAAGAAACAGATTGGATTTTATCTCCGCAATCGGCGTTAAGTCGTCTTAAGGACCAAGTAGAAAAATTTCCTGATAAAAAAACAATCTTAGATAAATTAAAAGAGATCTACGGGAATGATTTTGGTAATCAATCAGAAGTTCTAAACAATAATTTATCGTTTCAAACGCCTTGAAATAATTTAACTTGATAAAAAAACTGGGTTAACGGTTTTAGCAATTTGACATGCCAAGGTTGTTTTGTCTGTAAAATGATTGCATAAGTTTTATAATGATTGCGATTCTGAGTTAAATAATCATCACTGGTTTGTAGCCGATCGATTAAGCCTAATGCTAACGCATCTGTTGCTAACCAATGTTCCCCAGTTGCGACTTCATCGATGGCCAGATCGTGGCGATTGACTAAGATATAGTTTCTAAAATTGGTGTGAATTTTTTCTAAATCTGCTTGAAATTTTTTCCGACCAGAGTCTGTATTTTCGCCGAACATCGTGAGTGTGCGCTTGTATTCACCGGCGGTTAAAAGCTCTACATCGATATTATTTTTCTTTAACCAGCGATGAAAATTAGGTAATTGTGCGACCACACCAATGGAGCCAATAATTGCAAAAGGTGCAGCAATGATCTGATTGGCAACGCAGGCCATTAAATAGCCACCACTGGCTGCAACTTGATCAACACAGACGGTGAGTGGGATGTGTTGATCACGAATGCGCTGCAGTTGTGCTGCAGCAAGACCATAACCATGGACTGATCCGCCAGGACTCTCAAGACGGATAACGACTTCATCTTTAGCTGTGGCTACAGATAGAATTGCTGTGACTTCTTGGCGTAATTGCTCAACTTGAGAGGCAGCAATATCGCCTTTAAAATCTAAGACAAACCGTGAGGGATAGGAATTTTTATCTTTTTTCTTCTTTTTGGGTTTTTTAACGCCTATTTCTTTTTGAATTTGACGTTGAATTTCATCATAGTGTTGATCTAAAGAATGAATTTCTAATTGATCTTTGGGTTTTTTACCAATAGCCGTGAGGCCCGCAACTAACACAAGAATGCTGACGACTAAAGTCAATGTCTCGGTTAAAAACAGACCATATTCTGATAAAAATTGCATAAAAATCCAAAGATAAACAATAAGAGCACTATTATCTTTGAAAATTAATAATCATTCAAACTATCCTGAATAATTCGTACGGTCATTTGTTTATTTTTTGCTTCTTCTCGTTTCAAAATCGTATAATGAACTAATTCTAGCTCTGAATTTTGAGTTTTGGTGGTGGCGATGGCTAGAAAATAATTGCTTTCTAGTGATATTTCATCAACGCTAATTTCATGTTTTTTTAATAGTTCATTGACTTGGTCCATGTTTTTAAATCCAAACATACCGCGCATGCTGACAATGGCTTCGGCTTCTTTTTCTTCGATCCCATGGCCTAAAGTCATTAAAATAGGAGCAGGTGCCGTGTTGATGTTGATGGTGGTGGGGATAGGCAAAGCAATAAGATAGGGTAGGAGTGTTTGGTAGGTCTCATCATCAACGCCTTTAACAAGACGAAATTCAGAGATACTGCGCATGAGTTGATGGCTTGGCGCATAGGGTGGATGTTGTTGTGCATAATAACGCGTCAATTCATCAAGCCCTTTGCCTTTTACATCATCATTGACCCAATGTTTTACAGCTTCCATGATTAAGCGATGTGTTTCAGGTGGTGTTTTAGTTAATAGATGATTTAATAAGAGATAAAATGCAGCTTTATACTGCTGGTTCTTTTTATCGCTTGGCGTATCTTTTAACTGATTAATATTAAAACGAGCTTGCAAATCAATAATTTTACCGGTGGTGATGATTCCTGGAACATCATGGGCGCGTGTCTTGGGAAATTCAAATAATTTAGGATCAGTAGGCACGGTTTTTTCTGATAACAGCTGCATAGCCCAAAAAGTAACCGCTTGTGAGGCTAGATAGAGCTTATCGGTGGTAATACTAAATTGCGTGCGTTGAATATCTTGCTGTAAGCGAACACTCATTGCTGTCACCGCAATGGCGATAAGCGTCATCATGAACAAGGCAGAAATGAGGGCACTGCCGGTGTTTTTATGCGCCATAGAGCGCCTCTGGGATGATAAACATCATTTTCATAGCACCTAAGTGTTGGATTCCCAAGTTTACTTGGATGGCAGCAGGTAATGATTGATTTTTTTGATTCTGTTGTAACGCATAAGGCCGCCAATCTTTGAGTAGTTCTCGGCTGCGTGAGAGATACGAAAATGAACATTCGGTGAGCTCTGTTAATAATATTTTATCTTGATACTCTTTACGTGAGGGGCTATCTAACATGAGCCAACTGCGTCGTGTGAGTGTATTGTTCTGACATAAATAGCCCACTCGTTTAAGTGTGCTATTACGAGTCGTGGCATTGGGATTGACAAAACCACCCCGTGTAAATTCTGTATAATACGATTCGCCAATAAACGGAGGAAATAAGCGCATTTCATTGCCACGAATGGAACGATCCATCGCTTGCTCAATATCTTGTTTTAGCAAAGCAATCGCTAATTGTAATTTTGCTATTCTTTGGTGTTCTTGATCAAGATGTGTTTTGGTATTAAAAGCTTGCATGAGCATTGAAGCACTGATGGTGGACAAAATTGCAAAGACCGCCAGTGCAATCATTACTTCAATCAGTGTGTAGCCTTGGATGGCTTGACGTTTAGTCATGAACTTCAGTCCGAAAGCCGATCAGTGGATTGATGAAAGGGCCATCCGCGTGGTCACTCGTTTTTATAGTTATTTTTTGTACGCCTGGCATCGATGTCGAGCTTATTTGTGCATTCCAAAACCAGGTTTTTCCCAAGAAGGTCATTTTTTTAGTGATATTCTGATTGTCATGTGCGGGAACTAATCCGGATTGGAGGCTTGCTATTGCTTGCATGGCAACCCAATGTGAGATGGTTTTTGCTTTGATATGTTGGGTGCCTCTGATATTTTCTGCCGTGGCTTTGAGTAACGCTGTGAGTGCAATGGCTAAAATAGATAAGGCCAATAGCACTTCAATCAGGGTAAATCCTCGTACGTTCTGAGTCATGATTTTGTGTCTTCAATCTTGATGTCACCGGCCGCGGTGCCTGTGATTGCCAGCAGAGTCACCTGGTGCTTTGAGCGAAAAATTAATTTAAATGGGGTGATTTCACCCGTGGAATAAATAATAATCGAAGGTTTTTGTTTGAGTGCGGTCGTTTCAAAAAAAATAT
>CAMDJY010000044.1 GCA_945901145.1 Legionella genomosp. 1
TGGCAGGGATTTTCTCTACATTGGTACCAAGAATTGTTTCAAGACGCCGATTTATGGTTAGCCGCCTTGCATTCTCTTCTATTAGGCATCTCGGCGTCAGGTGTATCCTGTATGTTGGGTTTGGCAGTTTGTATGGGTTTTTTTCTCAATCGTCATGCACGTCAACATGGGTTATATACCTTACTGCTGTTATTAATTGTTCTGCCAGATCTTGTTTTTGGTGTGGCGCTTTTAATTTTCTTTAATCTAACTCATATTCCCCTCGGTTTTTTTAGTTTGGTGATTGCGCATATTACTTTTTGTATTCCTTTTGCTGTCATCACCATCAGTGGCCGCATCCAAACACTTGATGTTAATTTATATTACAGTGCACTTGATCTTGGTGCATCTCGATTTAAAGCCTTAACCGAAGTGCTCTTGCCTCTCTTATGGCCAGCGGTTTTTAGTGCTTTTTTACTCGGATTTACTTTATCGTTTGATGACGTCATGATCAGCTATTTTGTCGCCGGCCCCGATTTTAATATTTTACCCCTAACCATCTATTCACTCGTGCGTGCAGGCGTTACCCCTGAGCTTAATGCTCTGTGTACCATGACGTTTCTACTTTCCATGCTTTTAGTGATTATTGCGCATCGTGTTTCACGGAGTACGCCATGATAATATTGCGATTAATATTATTATTATTTTCCAGTACGTTATTTGCACAAAAAACAGTAAATGTTTATGTTTGGGGCGGTGAAATTCCTAAGCAGGTCGTCCAACAATTTGAAAAAAAAACGGGGATCAAAGTTAATTTTTCTACCTATGACAGCAATGAAACCATGGTCGCCAAAATTAAAGCAAGTGGACGATCAATATACGATGTGATTTTACCCTCTGCTTATTATGTTGAACGTATGCAGCATTTGGGCTTATTAAGCCCACTCGACCATCAATATTTACCAAATTTAAAATATTTAGATAAGCGTTTTACAAAATATCAATATGACGTCAATAATCAATATAGTGTTCCATTAATTTGGGGCGCCACGGGGATTTTTTATAACCAAGACTGGGTAAAAATAGCCCCCAAAAGCTTTGGTGATTTATGGAATTCTCGGTGGAAAAATCAACTCATGTTTTTAGATGATCCCCGCGATACATTTGCCATCGCCCTATTAGCTTTAAGCTATTCACCCAATGATCGAAAAACACAACATATTCATCAAGCATTTGAAAAATTATTAGATTTGATGACAAATATTAAAATTTTCGCCAGTGAGAGTATTCAAGCCATTATGATTGATGAAGATGCGATTGCAGGCACAGCGTGGAATGGTGATGCTTATAAAGCGCACCAAGAAAACCCTGCGGTTCAATTTGTGTATCCAAGTGATGGCTTTGTTATTTGGATTGATTGTCTAGCGATTCCTATCAATCCTCCCCATCCAAAGGAGGCTTATGCATTTATTAATTTTCTGCTTGAGCCTACAATTGCTGCTGAAATCGGTTTAATGGAAGGTCATGCGATTACCAATGCGTTTGGCAAAGCACTGCTACCAAAATCTGTGCAAAAAAACCCGATGATTTATCCCGATGCCGAGACTTTAGAACGAGGTTATGTGCAGCAAGATGTAGGCGAAGACGCTGCACGATTATATAATCAATATTGGCAACAATTAAAATTATCAAAATAGACAAGTAATAAACATAGTGATATTATTTTACGTATAAATACTGGATAACGATATGACCAAGAAACTTTTTATTAAAACCAATGGATGTCAGATGAATGAATATGATTCATCGAAGATGGCGGATGTTCTGCGTGAATCGCATGGTTTCGAGCAAACTGAACATCTCGAAGAAGCAGATGTAATTTTATTAAATACTTGCTCAATCCGTGAAAAAGCACAAGAAAAAGTGTTTTCACAACTCGGTCAATGGAGAAATTTTAAACAAAAAAATCCGAATGTGATCATTGGTGTGGGCGGTTGTGTCGCTAGCCAAGAAGGCAGCAGTATTTTAAAGCGTGCACCTTATGTTGATCTGGTGTTTGGACCACAGACTCTGCATCGGCTGCCAGAAATGCTTAATGAGCGTTTGCAGTCACGAAAACCTGTTGTTGACATTCGTTTTCCTGAAATTGAAAAATTCGATCATTTACCCGCACCCCGCGCAGAAGGTCCGGTTGCCTTTGTCTCAATTATGGAAGGCTGTAGTAAATATTGTAGCTATTGTGTTGTCCCCTACACCCGCGGGGAAGAAATCAGTCGACCTTTTGATGATGTTTTAGCCGAGTGTTATCAATTAGCCAATCAAGGCGTGCGTGAAATTAATTTATTAGGCCAAAATGTGAATGATTATCGCGGCCCCATGGAAAATGGCGAAATCGCGGATTTGGCTTTGCTTATCCATTATATCGCAGCCTTAGATGGCATTGGCCGGATTCGCTATACCACCTCTCATCCCCTGGCTTTTTCTGATAATTTAATTCAAGCCTATGCAGAAGTTCCAGAACTTGCTAATCATCTGCACTTACCTATTCAAAGTGGTTCTGATCGTATTTTAAGTTTAATGAAACGTGGCTATACTGCGCTTGAATATAAATCTAAAATTCGTAAATTACGCAAAGTGCGTCCAGATATTCGTTTATCAACAGATATTATTGTTGGTTTCCCTGGTGAAACCGATCAAGACTTTGAAAACACGTTGAATTTAGTCCATGAAATCGGTTTTGATTTGTCATTTAGCTTTATTTATAGCCCAAGACCAGGCACGCCAGCGGCAAATTTAGCAGACGATACGCCCATGGAAGTCAAAAAACAGCGTCTTAAAATTTTACAAGATCGTTTGACGCTGCAAGCATCTCGCTATAGTCAATCGATGATTGGCAACACACATCGCGTATTAGTCACCGGCCCATCAAAAAAAGATGCAACACAAATGGCAGGCCGAACTGAATGTAATCGTGTTGTTAATTTTACCGGTCCAGCTGATTTGCAAGGCCAGTTCGTGAAAATTCATATTACGGAATCGTTACCGAATTCCCTGCGTGGCCGCTTAGTCACTGAGGCGCTTGAACCCATTTATGTCTGAAAACAATAATAATCAATATATTATCCCGTATGAATGGTATGGATTACGAGCGGACCGAGCTTTGGCTCAGCTTTTTCCACAGTTTTCTCGATCTCAATTGAGTGAATGGTTTAAACTAGGCCAAATTCAAATCAGTGACGGCTTAACCAAAGGCAAAGACAAAGTCCGAGGCGGTGAAACTGTGGTTATGCATGCCATGTTACAAGAACCCAAGATCTCAGCTTTAGCGCCAGAAATGATTGCTTTAGATATTATCTTTGAGGATGATGCTTGTCTGGTGGTAAATAAACCTGCTGGTATGGTCGTCCATCCTGGGGCAGGAAATAGCCAACATACTTTAGTCAATGCATTATTATATCATGAGCCCAAATTACAGCATCTACCCCGTGCGGGTTTAATTCATCGATTAGATAAAGATACGACAGGATTATTAGTCGTTGCCAAAACCGAAGCGGCGCAGACGTCTTTGGTCAGACAAATGCAAGCGCGTGAGATTCAACGTCATTATCTTGCGCTCGTTTATGGGCACATGATCACCGGTGGCATACTAGAAACCGGGTTTGGTCGTGACCCGCGTAATCGGCTAAAAATGGCTGTGACCGCCCACGAACGCCAAGCCATTACTCAATATTCCGTGATTGAGCATTGTTATGGAACAACCTTGCTGAATGTCAAATTGATGACTGGTAGAACGCATCAAATCCGCGTACATATGGCTTATCTAAAACATCCCATAGTTGGTGATCAACTTTACGGGGGGCGGGCCAAACAATTAGCTGGCCTAACCGAGCAACAACGCGATATTTTATCTCAATTTAAACGCCAAGGGTTGCATGCGCATACCTTAGGGTTTTATCATCCTATTCAAGAATCATTGCTAAATTTTACTGCTCCAATTCCTAAAGATTTTCAATTACTGATTGATACTCTGAGAAATTAAGGATTGCCATGTCAGATTATATGATACCCAATTGGCCAGCGCCGAAAAATATTCGTGCATTAACAACATCCCTCTCAGGCGGAGTTAGCGAGGGTGCATATTATAGTAATAATCTGGCTTTGCATGTTGATGATGATGCTAATCATGTGATCGAAAATAGGCAACGCCTGCGTCAAGCACTCAGTCTACCTGGGGAACCTGCTTGGCTCAATCAAACTCACAGCACACGTTGTATTGTCACCGAAGAAACAACAGATCGTGATGGCGATGCGGCTGTCACCCGCGACAAAAATCAGCCCTTAGTTATTTTAACCGCGGATTGCTTACCTATTATACTCTGTGATCAATCAGGCCAGGAGATTGCGGCAATTCATGCCGGTTGGCGAGGTTTATTAAATGGTGTGATTCAGAATACTTTAAAGTATATGCAATCAGCACCATTAAACCTGCTTGCTTGGATTGGCCCCGCCATCTGTCAAGACTGTTATGAAGTCGGCGAATCAGTTAAACAGCAATTTTTAAGTCAATATCCGTTCGTGGCATCAGGATTTCTGAATCGTCATGCCAATTTAGCGCATATCGCTGAAATGATATTGCATCAGCTTGGTGTTAAAGCAGTATCTCTTTCAGGAATTTGTTCTTTTGAACAAAAAGATGCATGCTATTCCTATCGGCGAGCACCACAAACAGGTAGAATGGGTACACTCATTTGGTTTGATAACACACAGGATCATGCACATGCCTATGAAAAAAACGACACGATTCATCTGTAGTATTTTACTCTTTTTACCCTTGACACTTTCCTGGGGAGCCGAAACTAATCCTCAGGCACTGCTACCGACACTAGCGCCCGTTTTAAAAAAAGCGATGCCAGCGATTGTCAATGTGGCTGTTCAAGGTGTTATTCCTGGCGGGAATGTCGCAGAGGAAGAGAATAACGAAGAAAAAGCACAAATTTACCCCGAAAAACCTAAAAAATTCCAAAGTATTGGCTCTGGTGTGATTATCGATCCAGAACATGGGTTTATTTTAACCAATGATCATGTGATTCGAAACGCATCACTGATTACAATTACACTCAATGACGGTCGGCGCTTAAAAGCTAAATTAATTGGCTCAGATAGTGAAACAGATGTCGCAGTACTCAAGGTTGATGCAAAAAATCTAAAAAGCTTACCCATCGGTGACTCTGATAAAATCGAAGTTGGTGATTTTGTCGTGGCAATTGGCAATCCCTTTGGATTAAACAGCTTCGGCAATAGTCAATCAGCAACGTTTGGTATTATCAGTGCCATGAAGCGCAGTGATTTAAATATTGAAGGCATTGAAAACTTTATTCAAACTGATGCAGCGATTAATCCAGGCAACTCTGGCGGTGCATTAGTCAATTCCAAAGGAGAACTGATTGGTATTAATACAGCCATTATTTCTCTCTATGGTGGCAATGTCGGGATTGGATTTGCCATTCCAGTTAATATGGCAAGAGATGTAGCACAACAAATTATTAAATTTGGCACAGTTCATCGCGGCTTAATGGGTATTTTCGTCCAACCTTTGACCCCAGAACTCGCGCAAGCCCTTGGTTATCCAGAAAACTTTCAGGGTGCATTAATTGCGCAGGTTAATGAAGGCTCACCTGCTGAAGGTGCTGGCCTCAAGCCAGGTGATATCATTACCAAAATCAACGATACCAAAATAACCCAAGCAACCCAAGTTAAAACTACCATTAGTTTATTACGTGTTGGCAGTGATGTTAAAATTGTGGTGAAACGAAATGGTCGTGAGATTACTTTCGATGCAGTAGTCACTGATGTGAAAAAACATGAGCAAAAATTACAATCTTCGAATCCGTTTTTATATGGACTATCTTTGCGTAATTTTGAACAAGATTCCCCTCTACATGGGCATATTATTGGTGTGCAAGTGGTTGGTGCATCAGAAAACAGTGCCGGCTGGCGTGCGGGAGTTCGACCTGGTGATGTCATTATCAGCGCCAACAATCAGCCGACGCATGATACAACTTCACTGCAATCCATTGCCAAAAAGCAAACAAAACAGCTTTTGGTGCAAGTATTACGTGGCCCTGGTGCTTTATTTATTTTAATTATCTAGAGCGATAGCTTATGAAACCTTACAAAAAATATATGTGTGTTATTTGTGGCTTTATTTACGATGAAAAGGAAGGCTGGCCCGAGGATGGTATTGAAGCCGGTACTTTTTGGGAAGATGTTCCGGAGAATTGGTTTTGTCCAGACTGTGGTGCTGGAAAAGAAGATTTTGAAATGATCGAAATTGAGTAAAAGATTATTTTTCTATTCAACCCGATAACGCCAAAAGGCTTTCATACGATAACAACAAAACCCTACGCCAACAACACAGAGCACCCCTCATGAGATAATGGCGGCGGCAATGCCACAGATTGTTGCCATCAATCCAGCGGGCCCGCAATTTAATACGGTTTTACAATCACAGGTGTACCAACTTTTATAAAGTTTTGGTTCAACCAACGCGCATCACTCGGTCTGACCCGAATGCAACCATGGCTCGCATTGTGATTTGGCACATCCGGTGAGCCATGAATCGCATAATAGCGACTGAAAAACATACAATAAGGCATCGGTGCACCGCCCCTACCCACTGGATAGCGGCTAGAACGACAATCAGGCCCTCCCCGACTCATAACATGGTAGGTGCCAGAAGGTGTGCGACATGAACGATGAATATCTGGGCAATACGCACGACCGCCAGACCCATGGCCACTGCGAATCACGCGACCGCCGTCACTCACCGCTGACCAGGTCAACGTTCTTGGGTTATAAATAAAACTATTCGCCAATGAATGAGTTTTAAAATAAGAAGGATTATCAACAGAAACTGTATCGGCAAAGCATGGAGCCGCGAAATAAACTAAAACACTCAGACTTAAAGATTTTAGCTCACACATAGTTCACCTTGATTAATTTAAGATCACACTATGATGTTAGCATAATAATTAAACAATTCAAGGATGGCTTTCTGTGATTAGTATAACAATAAATTACTATTTAATAGCGATTTAGATTGATTGCAATGCGTACGCCATGTAACACGAGATCTGATAACAAATAATCAAAAAGCTTTTCTTTTTCGAAAAATTGCGCAAAACCACCGGTCGCTAAAATTAAAACCTCTTGTTTTGAAAAAATCTCTTGTTTAATCCGTTTAACAATTTCGCGCGCCGAGCCTAACGCACCAAAATATATCCCTGATTGAATGCTCTCAACCGTTGAATGCCCAATCACTTCGTCAACACGCACTAAATCAACCGGTGGCAGTTTCGCCGTATTGTTAGAAAGTGCATCCATAGACAAGCGTAAACCTGGTAAAATGACACCGCCTAAATAGGTTTTATGCTCGTTGATCACGCAAAAAGTTGTTGCTGTTCCAAAATCCATAATAATCAAAGGCTTATTAGGGAATTGGTGCGTGGCAGCAATTGCATTGGCAATACGATCAGCACCGACATCATTCGGATTTCGATATTTAATATTAAGGCCAGTCTTAACCCCCGCTTGTAAAAAAAATGGATCAACCGAAAAATATTTAATACAAGCGGAACGTAACGAATAATCTAATTGGGGAACAACCGAACAAATCCCGATTTTTTTAATATTTTCAGGCGCGCATTGGTTTTCCCGTAATACATTTTTAAAAAAAATGCCAAACTCATCCGAAGTTCTGACGGCTGAGGTATGTCGAAAACGCAGTACAATTTCATCTTCAGTAAAAACCCCACCATAAATATGCGAGTTTCCAACATCTAAACACAACATCATTTTTTTTCGGCCCTCTTCATGGTAGTGATGATAACAAATAAATCATAAGCAATTTGCGCGTGCATAGGAATTTCGGTATAAACAAAAGCGTTATACAGCATACAAAATGAGGCAAATAAAAGCCAAAACCAGATTGCTTGCGAAACATAAAATAAATAAATCAACAGTAGACCAAAAATAATTCCTGCAGTCACATCTAGAAAATTATGGTAATCATAATGAATTAGGCCACAGCCAATGCCAAATAATAAAACAAAAATTATCACGCGCAACCACGGCCATGAAAAATTAAATGCAAGCCAGCCATAAAATACCGTTGCAAATTGCATATGACCGCTGGGAAAAGCGTAACCAATTTTATTTAATATCGGTGATAGAGGCACTTTAAACGTGCCTTTCAAAGCAACATTCACCACAATGTCAATTAAGACAAGACACGCCGTTTGAAAAAAAACCTGGGGTCTAAACACTAAACCAAGCAATATAATAGGAATCACACATTCAAAATGACTAAAAAACAGGAAAAAATTAGCCAAACCATGTGGCAAATGATGAATAAAATCTAACATACTAAGCTCGTTCACTTCCAAGGTAAATAGCATATCAGATGTCCACAAGACAGTTAACCTTATTGATCGCATCTGTTATGATTATTTGGATTTTTTTATAAGGGTTAATTCGCATGACGCAACTGACTAAGTCTAAGAGTTCAGGAAAACCACTTTTTTTTTACTTCTCTCTGCTTTTTATTTTAATTTTCACAGCGTATAGCAATCATTTTCATAATGATTTTCATTTTGATGATTCGCATGTGATTCAATCGAATGTATTTATTACCAGTTTAAAAAATATCCCTCTGTTTTTTAAAAATGCCGCGACCATTAGCTCGCTACCTACGAATCAGCAATACCGGCCCATGGTTGCCACAACACTCGCCATTGATTATTGGCTCGCGAATGGATTAAACCCGTTTTGGTTTCATGTCACAACCTTTTGTTGGTATTTATTTCAATGTTTTTTAATGTATTATTTATTTTTGAAAATTGCGAATATTGCATTTCAACATCGGTTTAATAGTTATTTTTCTCTAATTGCTGTCGCCATTTATGGCGTACATACTGCCAATGCAGAAACGATCAATTATATCTGTGCACGTTCAGATGCTTTGTCCACTTGCTGGTTTGTTCTCGCTTTAATTGTTTATATTTATTTCCAGCACTATCGTCGATGGGGCTTACATTTGTTGCCGCTCATCATTGCAGCTCTATTTAAACAAACAGCCGTGGTGTTTCCAGCTATAATATTTGTGTACGTGCTTTATTTTGAACAACAAGCAGGTATTGTCGATTTGTTTCAACGAAAAACAGCAGCACATCTCTGGCGTAATCTATTAAAAACTACAGGTTCATCCTGGATAACGGCACTTCTTTTATGTATTTTCTTGAAAAAGATGGATCCGAGTAGTTATATACCTGGAGGTTCTTCTGTTTATCATTACCTAATTACCCAGCCTTTTGTAGCGCTACATTATTTTTTAACCTTTTTTTTACCGCTGCAATTAAGTGCTGATACCGATTGGGGAGTGCTTAATAGCATCCATGATGATCGATTTTTTATCGGTATATTTTTT
>CAMDJY010000045.1 GCA_945901145.1 Legionella genomosp. 1
GACCTGTTTTCGCTGATGCATATGGCTTTGTTGCGAACCCTTTGACCGATGAAAAACATATCAATTAGTGAATCCTATTTCTTTTTCTACATAACCATACTATAATATGGTTAAATATATGTATGAAGTGCTGCGCTAGAAATAATGAACTCACATTTTGAATGGGACGAGAAAAAAAACGCTGAAAATAAATTAAAACACGGTGTTTCTTTTTTTGAGGCACAACAAGCGTTTCTAGATCCAAACCGTCGCATTGCAGAAGACTTGGATCATAGTACCGAATCAAACAATGATCAGAACATTGCTTGAGCAATATACCGAGCATTATCGTTGATGAATCTGCATCGTTAGGATCTAAAAATTCGATAATATGTGTTCGAAAATGCAAAGAACGTTCCTAATGTTACACAAATACTGTCTCATGCTTATGTCCCGATAAGGTATACCTCAAGGAAACATCAGGGCAAATCTTCTTCGCCGATTCAAAAATGAAGCATAACTGTGTCGCGCTTCATTTTTGAATCGGCGGTCTTAATTTATTTTAAACCTAATTGCTTCACAAATAACTGTCGTCTATTCCGGTAGATGGATTTACACTGAACTCCTGGGTTGCTTCTTCGCTATGCTCATCGCAATGACAGCGTTCGTGGATTGTGCCCCAGGTTACACAATAGAAAATAAGCCTAAATTCAGTTTTTTGATATTTTAAGCTATACTTGGATTAAATACAGTATAACTGTTCTTTATTCTTGCCAAAAAAGAATTATTTATAGGGGGTTTTTTATGCCTACAATAAATGAGTACATATCGGACCAAATATTAGAACTAATCAAGACGCTAGACCAAGATGGACTTGTTAGTATTTTGAAAGCTAAAAATTTTCCTGAACTAAGGAAATTAGTTGTAGGCATGCTGATTAAAGCTGAAAAACTGGAAAAAAAATATGAAAATACTGCGCTAATTGGGGATCAAGATATAGTTGAAAGTATTCAATTAGCTGCAATTCAACGTTTAAAAACTATGATTTTTAACGAAGAATTAACTAACCTTTGTAGCCAATTTAAAGAAAATACATTTCTTAAGAACAAGGCTAAATCTGAAATAGAACTTACAAATCAAAATCAAGCAGTTAATGTAGAGAATTCTATCCCAGCTGCATCTCAATCTCAAACAAAACCTCCACCACCAACGACCACAAGCCTTCGTAATACTTTAATCTCTAAAATTGAAAAATCTCAGACCGAGTTAGCTGATATTGCTCATCAAATCGAAGGTATTTCGAAAGAATATGGTGAGAAAGAAGTTAAGGATACGAGTCTTAATGACATTCAAGCAAAAGTAGAAAAAGCTATAACAGACGCGAAAGCAATTCAAGATGAGCTTAAGAAAAAAGGGGCAGTGGACGATGATGATAGAAAGAAACATGAAGCATTAAAGTCAAGCATTGATAAAATAAAAAAAGATTTAGCTGCTGCTGAATTAAATTATATCCCTATGATGCACCAAGCCGCAGAAGTCAATCTTAGAAAAGCGAAAGAAGAACATGATCAGGCAGTTGAAGACGGTAAGGGTCTTTCTAGTTTCAGTTATTTCGGATTAGGTTCTAAGGAGGATCCCGAAATACGGAGGAACCTTAAGGAATCTAAACAGAAGCTTTCAAAGGCAAAGAAAGAACTCAGCCGATGGGACAAAGCACTGGAAGCTTATAAAATAGAAAAGGATATTATTGATAGACTTAAAGATTCAAAAATTTCCGATGAAATCAAAAAATGTGAAGCGGCGAGGCAGGCGATTGTCGTCATGGAGCGGGGATTGCGTGAACGTCCTGCTGATTCCATGATGTCTAATATTGTCATGCATCGTGGTGGTTCATTGGGTTTTGAAGCGCAAGTGATTGAAAAAAGCGAACTTCCTGACTATCTTGAACCGTTGCCTGATGGCACGCACTCGGGTGCACGCGCTGTCGTTGAACTGCCTAATTCTACTGATGAATCCATGTATTTTATGGGGACGCGACTGAAATCAACTGAAGTTGTTGTTTATCATAAGACTGTTGAGCAAGATGATGGCTCTCATGCAAAGGTGACTTTAGTGCAAGACCAACATTCGATTCGGGATCATACGCCTCAAAAAGATTGGAGTAAGTTGAGCGCCGATGAGAATGCCAAAACGGCATTGCAGAGTGCAATTATGTATGCATCGAATCATAAAAAAGGTAGTTCCGCTAGTGTTCTAAGAGGACAAGATCCTGATCAAATTCAAAGAATCCCTGCTGCACTCTTATGGGTCAAGCATCAAGTTGCTCATGGTTTTTATGATGCAGTCAATGATTTGGGTTATGGTCAATTACCACAAAACTCAGATTTAAGTGATTTAGTGATTCACTCTGCGCATGAGGGGCCTAAGAAGGCAGGTACATTCTCTACGCGCTCACAAAAATCCTTAGATTTTGAATTTATCAAAGCGCACATACCTGGTTTAGATACCAAATCCCATGAGTTTTCAGCACAAAAACATATGCTCCAAACTTGGAAAAATGAATCAAAAGTAGTGAAAAGAGAAGATAAATCACAATCGATTCAGGACCCAGGACAGATCCATGTGATAAAACCTAAAGGGCCTTAGCAGATGACACAATCACAGTTAGCAATTGGTGTGTTTGATTCAGGCATGGGGGGGTTGACTGTATTGCGAGCGTTACGCCGCACGCTTCCTCATGAATCATTTATCTACTTAGGTGATACTGCCCGCCTGCCCTATGGAACCAAAAGCCGTGATACGGTGTTACAGTATGCCGTGCAAATGGCGCGGGTTTTGGTGGAGCGGGAGATTAAAGCGCTCGTCATCGCTTGTAATACGGCAACAACTGCAGCCTTGCCTTATTTGCAAAGTATGCTTAGGGATATCCCCGTGATTGGGGTTGTTGCTCCCGGGGCACAAGCTGCTGTGCTTGCAACACGTAATCGTAAAATTGTGGTCTTGGCGACTGAAACGACCATTGCCACTCAAGCTTATCAAAAAATAATTATAGAACACATACCCGAAGTCAGTATCCATGCACGTGCTTGTAGTCTTTTAGTCGCATTGGCTGAAGAAGGGATGGTGGATAATGCAATCACGCGTGCGACTTTATTGCATTACTTAGCAGATCTTAAAGAAGAAGACACGCTGTTATTAGGATGTACCCACTTTCCTGTGTTTAAGCCATTATTAGCAACCCTGCTGCCCGCAGAAGTTCGCATTGTTGATTCAGCGGACGCGACAGCTTCAGTATTAAAACAGACGCTGGTTGCTGCGCATTTAGAGACAGAGCACACGGCTGTTGGTAAAGTTTCTTATCTGGTGACCGATTCTATTACCCGTTTTCAAACTGTGGGGGCGCTGTTTTTGGGTGAACCTTTGGTTGCAACGGATGTTGAATTGATTGATCCGATGTTGACTTTGCCAAGTGTAGCAAAAATATAAATTTAACCACTTCCCTAGAATTGCGTAAATACTCGCAGTAAACTATCTTTTTGAATCAGACAAAATGAGTGCGTGCATGACACTTGATGAAATTGCTGTTTGGCTGGGATTGCCCGCAACAGAAAAGATTCCTTTGGCAGGAGTCTCCATTGATAGCCGTACCGTGCTTCCTGGACATTTGTTTGTGGCGATTCGGGGGGAACGCTTTGATGGGCATGATTTTATTCGAGCAGCCCAGGCAAAAGGTGCGGTTGCAGTTTTATCGAGTCAGTTTATCTCTGATTTGCCTATTCCACAATTAATTATGCCTTGTACTTTAGATGCACTGGGCTTAATCGCTGCGTGTCATCGTAAGCGCTTAGGGTGTGAAGTGATTGCGTTAACTGGCAGTAACGGCAAAACCACAGTTAAAGAAATGATCGCGTCTATGCTCCCTCAACCAGCTTTTGCAACTTTAGGGAATTTGAATAACCATATTGGTGTGCCTTTGAGCCTCTTGAAATTGACGGCGCTGCATCGTTACGCTGTGTTTGAATTGGGCGCAAATCATGTCGGGGAAATTGCGCATACTGTGGCTATGGTGCAACCTAAAGTCGCTTTGATTAATAATATCGCGCCGGCGCATTTAGAGGGCTTTGGGTCAATTGACGGTGTGGTCCAAGCAAAAAGTGAAATTTACCAAGGGTTAGCCCCAGGGGGAATCGCAATTGTGAATGCTGACGATACCTATGCACATCGCTTTGATGATAGCCTGCAAGATAAACGCGTGATTCAATTTTCTACTCAAAACCCAACAACGATTCATGCGCGTGACATTCATTTGGATGGCTTGAGTGGTTCACAATTTGTTCTGGTGACACCTGAAGGTGAACGTTCGATTCAACTTCAGGTGCCAGGGCTGCATAATGTTAGTAATGCACTTGCTGCCGCGGCCTGTGTGCATGCGTTGGGAATTTCACTTTCTGAGATTGCATCTCGATTGGCTTTATTTAGAGGCGTTGCCGGTCGATTGGCATTTCGGCTAGGGAAACAACAAGCGCGAGTGATTGATGATACTTACAATGCAAATTTACGATCGGTGTTAGCCGCTGTCGATGTGTTAGCTGCGCAAGCCGGCCGGCGTATTCTTGTCTTAGGTGATTTGGGCGAGTTGGGTCAATATAGTGAGGCGCATCATGAGGAAATTGGGATTGCTGCTAAACAAAAAGGGATTGATGTGGTGATGACGGTTGGTCAACATAGCGTGGCTACTAGTCGTGCTTTTGGTCCATCCGCACAGCATTATCATCACCAAGAAGATCTATTGCTTGATTTATTAACTGTCTTGGATGAACACACAACTGTTTTGGTAAAAGGCTCACGCTCGAGTGCAATGGAAAACATTGTGAATCGACTTGTTGATTGAGTCTTGATGAATGAATATTTATTTTGAGAGAAACATATGCTTTATTGGATAACACAATTATTTCAAGCGCAATATCATGGGTTGCGCGTATTTCAATATATTACCTTTCGCTCGATATTAGCGGCGCTAACGGCGTTATTGGTCGGACTTTTTTTTGGCCCTGTATTGATTCGTTGGTTGTTGAAATTACAAATTGGACAAAATGTTCGTGATGACGGACCTAAAAGCCATCTAGCAAAAACCGGGACGCCGACGATGGGTGGGGTGTTGATTTTGTTAGCGATTACCGTGAGTTGCCTGTTATGGGGTGATCTGAGCCAGCCTAGTTTAATATTGGCATTGCTGGTAACTTTAAGTTTTGGTTTGGTGGGGTTTATTGATGATTATCGTAAATTAGTGTTGAAAAATAGCAAAGGCTTACCAGGTCGATGGAAATATTTTTGGCAGTCGGTGATTGCCATCATTGCTGTGATTTATCTTTATCGAGCCGCTGTTTTACCTATTCAAACACAATTGACGATTCCTTTTTTTAAAACCTGTTTGATTCAACTGGGGCCGTTGTTTCCGGTATTTGCCTATTTTGTGATTGTTGGTAGCAGCAATGCAGTGAATTTAACCGATGGCTTAGATGGACTTGCTATTATGCCCATCGTTATGGTTGCCGGAGCGTTGGGTGTATTTACTTATGTCTCGAGTAATGTTGTTTATGCGCATTACTTGGCGATGCCTTTTGTCCCGAATACGGATGAATTGACAATTTTCTGCGCCAGCATCTTGGGCGCTGGGCTTGGATTTTTATGGTATAACGCTTATCCTGCGCAGGTTTTTATGGGCGATGTGGGTTCCCTTTCTTTGGGTGCTGCGCTTGGACTAGTTGCTGTTTTGGTCCGTCAAGAGTTAGTATTATTTATTATGGGGGGGCTTTTTGTCATCGAAACGCTTTCCGTTATCATGCAGGTAGGTTATTTTAAATATACAAAAGGCCGTCGTTTATTCAAGATGGCGCCGTTACATCACCATTTTGAATTGAAAGGTTGGTCTGAACCTAAAGTGATTGTACGTTTTTGGATCATAACAGTGGTATTTGTATTATGCGGTTTAGCGACGTTAAAACTTCGTTAAAGAGGAGGCAAACCATGCAAAAATCACGCGTTCTGGTTGTAGGTTTGGGGAAAACAGGTCTTTCTATTGCCCGTCATTTGTCTCGTGAGAAGACGCCATTTATTCTGTTTGATACGCGCAAAGCCCCTGCTGGATTAGCCGAATTGCAAACGCTTTTTCCTGACACGGTTGTTTATTTAGAGCATTTTCCGGCTGAAGAATTGCAGCATGTATCTCTGGTGATTACCAGTCCCGGCGTGCCTTTAGAGACAGAGGTTTTGCAAAAAGCGCGTGAATTTAACATTCCAATCATTGGCGATATTGAATGTTTTGCACGCGTTGTGCGTGCGCCGGTGATTGCAATCACTGGGACCAATGGTAAATCGACGGTGACAACATTAGTCGGTGAGATGGCAAAAGCCGCGGGGTTTAGCGTTGCTGTGGCCGGCAATATTGGCACACCAGTCTTAGATCGTTTAGATGATGGGATTGCTTATGACCTTTGGGTTTTAGAGCTCTCTAGTTTTCAATTAGATCTGATTGAAAGTTTAACACCAATTGCGGCGACGATTTTAAATGTTACCCCAGATCATCTAGATCGACACCATACCATGGCGGCGTATTGTGCAGCAAAACAACGGGTTTATTTGCATGCGCAAATCTCTGTGTATAATCGTGATGATCAACAAACTGTTCCAAAGCAAATCACAGGACATAGTTATGGGCTAGACGCACCTCCTAGCGCTCTGGATTGGGGCCTTTGTCAAAATAATCAGGGACACTATTACCTTTGTCAAGGAGAGGACTTGGTGTTTCCGGTTGCGTCTTTGTTATTAAAAGGCCGTCATAATTGGCTCAATGCATTAGCTGCCTGTGCATTGGCTGCTTGTGCAAATATTCCCGTGACTGCCATGACCGCAGTACTTGCAACGTTCACAGGATTGCCGCATCGCTGCCAATGGGTGCGTGCACTAGAAGATGTCGTCTGGATTAATGATTCTAAAGGGACTAATGTTGGCGCAACACTGTCCGCTATTTTAGGCATAGGCCGCTCTATTGAGGGCAAGATTGTGCTGATTGCAGGTGGACAAGGCAAAGGTGCAGATTTTACAGCGTTACAAGATGTGGTTCAGACTTTTGTGCGGTCTGTGATTTTAATCGGAGAAGATGCAGATAAACTTGACGTCGCTTTACACCAATCTACGAAGATTCAGCATGCAGATTCTCTGGAGGCTGCTGTTCGTTTAGCACGTGCTGTTGCAGAGCCGGGCGATGTGGTGTTGCTGTCTCCTGCTTGTGCAAGTTTTGACATGTTCCGAGACTTTAATCATCGGGGCGAAGCATTTACTCAGGCTGTGGTGACTTTGTGAGAAAGTATACTGGTCGGCATCAACCGATGGCTTTGTATGATAAATGGCTGATTGCTGCGGTAATTGGATTAATTTTGATTGGACTCATGATGGTGGCATCAAGTTCTATCATGATTTCTATGAAATATTATCATCAATCATTTCATTTTTTGATTCGGCAAAGCTGCTATCTTTTTTTAGGATTTTTAGCTGCGATCATTGTCATGCGCATTGATAGTAGCGTCTGGGAAAAACACAGTGTGGCCATGTTATTTATATGTTTATTCATGTTGGTTTTAGTTTTGATTCCAGGGATTGGTCGTGTCGTCAATGGCAGTCGTCGTTGGCTTGCGGTTGGGCCGATTGGGATTCAAGTGTCTGAGCTTGCAAAAATGACGATGATTTTTTATGTGTCTGGCTATCTGGTGCGCGAGCAAGCAAGAGGTTCAGAAGGGGTTATGGGATTTTTGAAGCCAATGATGGTGTTGTCTGTCGTGGCGGTGTTACTGCTCTTAGAGCCTGATTTTGGTGCAACAGTTGTGATTACAGGCACGGTGATGGTGATGCTTTTTTTAACAGGCGTAAAATTGCGCTATTATATTGGATTAATGCTGATGGTGATTTTAGCCTTAATCAGTCTGGCTTTGGCTTCGCCGTATCGTGTGGCGCGGTTAACGGCATTTTTAAATCCATGGGCAGATCAATTTAATAGTGGTTATCAATTGACGCAATCTTTAATTGCCTTTGGTCGTGGTGGTTGGTTTGGTCTGGGTCTTGGCGATAGTGTCCAGAAGTTATTATATTTACCTGAAGCGCATACTGATTTTGTTTTTGCGGTGTTGGCTGAAGAATTAGGGTTATGCGGGATTTTATTAGTTTTATTATTATACAGTGTTTTTGTATTTAGAGGCTTATTGATTGGTCTTCATGCGCAGGAACAATCACGATTTTTTGCGGCTTATACTGCCTATGGGTTGACTTTTTGGATAGGGTTGCAAGCGGCAATTAATATGGGGGTGAATGCAGGATTATTGCCGACGAAAGGGCTGACGCTGCCTTTATTAAGCTATGGTGGAGCAAGTCTTGTGGTAAATTGTATCGCAATTGCATTATTATTACGCATTGATCATGAGAATCGATGGCAAGCGTTTGGATGAAGGGGGGGGGCTCATGAGCCAGAATGATACATTTGTGCTACCGAGAATGGGACGCGTGCAACGGATTTATTTTATTGGCATTGGTGGTGCTGGCATGTGTGGCATTGCAGAAGTTTTACATCAAGAAGGCTACCAAATTTCAGGCTCAGATTTAAGTGAGAGCCGGACAGTTATTCATTTAAGATCTTTAGGTATCCAAGTCTACCAAGGACACGAAGCTTCTCAGGTGCAGGAAGCAGATGTGGTGGTGCGTTCTTCTGCTATTGATGACGATAATCCAGAAGTATTGGCGGCGAGAGCACGTAATATTCCTGTGATTCCGCGTGCGATGATGCTTGCAGAGCTGATGCGTTTTCGTCATGGCATAGCCATTTCTGGGACTCATGGTAAAACGACCACGACGAGTTTAGTGACGAGTTTATTAACAGCAGGAGGCTTAGATCCGACGTTTGTGATTGGTGGCAAATTAACCAGTTGTGGTGTAAATGCGCAACATGGTAATTCGCCTTATTTTGTTGCTGAAGCCGATGAAAGCGATGCCTCTTTTTTATTTTTAAAACCAATGATGGCGATTGTGACGAATATTGATGCCGATCATATGAGTACATACCAAGGAAGTTTTGAGCGATTACGTGCAACATTTGTTGAATTTTTACATCATTTGCCATTTTATGGTTTAGCTGTCGTGTGTATTGATGATGCTGAGGTGCGGCATATTTTATCAAAAATTCAGCGTCCCACGTTAACTTATGGTTTTGCTAAAGATGCTCAATATCGCGCGATAAA
>CAMDJY010000046.1 GCA_945901145.1 Legionella genomosp. 1
TGAGACCTTGGCAGAGCAGGGTTATCAATCGTGGTTGATTGATTTAATTCGCAAAAGTCCACTGATGCGGCATGTTGATACTGGCTTAGAATGGCTGAAAGAACATGTGGTCAATGCGCATTTTTTTCGAAAGGGCGGGTCTAAAACGATTCAAGAGTTTGAGTATAGTCGTAAACAACGTGTTTTAGATGGGTTATGGAATTTTTTATTATTAGTATTACTGTTGTGTGCTGGATATTTATTATCAAATTATATTTTTGCTGAGTTAAATATTTTGGAGTTGCTGCATGTGATGTTTTTAGGTGCAGTCACGGGTTTGCGCGTGATTGTCCTGATTATTTTGAGTTCATTGGTTTGGATTCCGGTAGGGGTTTGGCTTGGGCAACGACCCGCTATTGCGCAAAAAGCACAAGCAATTATCCAGTTTTTTGCGGCTTTTCCTGCGAATTTATTTTATCCATTATTTGTGATCGCTATTGTTAAATGGCATCTCAGTGTTGAAATTTGGGTGACCCCGCTCATGATTTTAGGAACACAATGGTATATTTTATTTAACGTCATTGCCGGTGCGTCAGTGATCCCCCGAGATTTGTCGCTTGTTGCCGATAATTTTGGCGTTACTGGTTGGCAATGGTGGCGAAAATTAGCACTGCCTGCAATCTTCCCGTTTTATATTACCGGGGCAATCTGTGCGGCGGGAGGTGCTTGGAATGCGAGTATTGTTGCGGAGTGGGTGAGTTGGGGGAGTACCACGTTACGAGCCACCGGGCTTGGTGAATATATTCATGCCAATACCTTAAGCGGGAATTTCCATCAATTGGCCTTAGGAACGGCGATGATGTGTGTTGATGTTTTATTATTTAATCAGCTGATTTGGCGACCTTTATACCGTCGCGCAGAAACACGCTTTCACTATTGAGAATAAGTATGCCACAAACAATTATAGAAATTACGCATCTGCAAAAGGCTTATAAAAAAGCGGCAACTCAGGAATTACTGGTGCTTGAGGATATTAATTTTCAATTACAAGAAGGAGAAATTGTTGCTTTATTAGGGAAGTCAGGGTCTGGTAAATCAACGCTATTAAGAATTATTGCAGGCTTGGTCGCGCCCAGCAGTGGGCATATTACTTATCGTGGGCAACGCGTGACGGCTCCTGTTAAAGGCATTGCCATGGTGTTCCAATCGTTTGCGCTCATGCCTTGGTTGACTGTTCTTGAGAATGTGGAGCTTGGTCTTGAAGCACAAGGCGTGCCTCGAGAAGAGCGTCGACGCCGTGCCATTGAAGCCATTGATATCATTGGACTTGATGGGTTTGAGTCTGCTTATCCTCGAGAGCTATCAGGCGGGATGTGCCAACGCGTCGGCTTTGCGCGCGCACTGGTGATTAATCCTGATGTTTTATTAATGGATGAACCTTTTTCTGCGCTCGATGTGTTGACTGCTGAGAACTTAAAGTCAGATTTATTAAATTTATGGCAAGACAAAAAAACGAATACTAATGCGATTTTACTGGTCACGCATAATATTGAAGAAGCAGTGACGTTGGCTGATCGGGTGATTATTTTAGGCAGTGAACCTGGGCATATTCGCGCCGATCTCCAAGTGACCCTACCGCAACCACGAGATTCAGAAAGCCATGAGTTTCGTGAGTTTGTGGATCGAATTTACACCTTGATGACTACAGGGTTTTATGAAAAAATGAAACACGCACAGCGTGAGCGACAAATTAATTTAGGCTATCGATTACCTGATGTCGACCCGTCAGAACTTTCAGGGTTAATTGAAACGATGAAATCTTTCGAAGCTAAAATTGATTTGCCAGAGCTTGCAGACGAATTAATGATGAACGTGGATGATCTCTTCCCTATACTAGAAACCTTGGAAATTTTAGGGTTTGCACAAGTGTTAGAGGGCGATATTCATTTAACGCCGTTGGGTCAACAATTTTCCGAGGCAGATTTGCATGCTCGCAAGCACTTGTTTGGTCAGCGGTTATTAGAAACGGTGCCGTTGGCGCGTTATATTCTTCGTATTTTAGATGAAAAAGCGGGGCATCGTGTTTCTGAAGAGCGTTTTTTAAGTCGGCTTGAAGATTATCTCAGTGAACAAGAAGCAGACCGGGTATTACGGACCATGATCGATTGGGGGCGTTATGCTGAATTGTTTGCCTATGATTTTAATACTGGAATTTTAAGTCTCGAAAATCCCGGGATGCCGTCGGTGGAGCCGTAAAAATTTTTTGCGCTAAATCCCAGGTTTTTGGTCAGCGCCATCGTTGGGGCTTGGTTTTTCTTGAGACAGTTGGTTTTTAAATTCCTGCTGTACTTTTTTAAGCGCATCTAGATACCAAGGTTGTTTTTTATCTGTTGTTTTTTCAACAATACGTTGTAGTGTTGATAGCGAAATATCATCGATGTGGATTTTTTCGAAGATTTTTGAAAAAATCTCATCATCGGCGTGTTCTTGCTGTGTTATTAAATCAGATAACCGTTGGCAATCTTCTGTCGCTTGACCACGATAATCAATATAATTATTAAGTTTAGTGATGAGCGTCAGGATTGATGTTTTAGGCAAAGGATAAGTTAAGATTTTTTCTAGATATTTAGTAGTATTATACCAGCTAAAGTTTTCAATGATCTGGTTTAAAAAATCAATATCATCATGAAATCGCTCGATGAGTGGGTTGAGGATCTCTGCGCTTTTGCATTGTTTAGTCAATGTTTTTAGTGTTTCTGGTTTTAAATTTGCAAAGGCATTGACAATGAATATAATCATGTCGGTTTCAACTTTGTAATTATTTCTTGCAAGATAAGAAATAATGAACTGATCTGGCTCTGCAATGGAGAGAAATTTTTTCTGAAAAATATCTATAATCTTACCATTAGTTCTTAAACTTTCTCGTTCAACTAATTTTAATGCGAGATCAAGCGTGAATTTTTCGTGTTCAATCAGAATTTCAGGGAATATTGAATCACTATGCGAGTACAAAATAGCGTCGATGATCTTAGTAAACTGCTCCGCTGTGGTGGCTTCTGCAATAATTTTCTTCAATAATTCGAGATCCTTAAAATCGTAGTGCAAGATGAATTTGAGACATGAAAAAAATTCTGTCTTTTTTTCTGCTGTATCAGATGGATTGTTTGGATTGTTGTTTATTTGGTTTAATAGGAACTGAGTAGTTTCACTTGATGCGCGATAACTATTACGAATTTTTTGTGTAAATAGTTTGAATGTTTCTGCATTCAGTATCAGGTTTTTTTCATTACAAAGCTTTATGACTCCCTCGGGCCTTGTATAGATAATTGCATCTAGCGCTTGATGTGCAATGGTATTGGTTTGATTTTTTAAGAGTAAAGAGACAAAAGCAGGTTCGAGAAGGGGTATATTTGAATATTTTCTCAGTAGTGAGCCGAAAATTTCTATAATTTTCTCATCATATTCTCCCTTGAGCCACTCCGGATGTTGATTGAGGGTGGCAAACATGATGCTATCTCGGCCATATAAACCGGATTTAGAATAAACTAACAAGAAATCCAATGAAACTTGAGGATTGTTGATGAGCTTTTCGATGGTTTCACCTTCAAGACGTCGATGAGCAAAGAGAGCCGTTGCAAGTTCTTCAACAAAAATTTGATTATTCGCTTTTGCAATAATAAGGTCCAGCGTTTTAAAGTCTGGCGCTCGTTCCATGAGGTGTTTTAATTGATCGTTAGTTAGCTCGCTGCAGGTTTGGATGAATTCTTTAAGAAATTTAGGATGATCGGCGAGCGTCGAAAATCCAGTTACATCGTAGATGTGACTGCCTAGTGCTTGAATGGCTTGCTTAAATTGAGTTGATTCATCTGCCTGTTGAGCCATTTCTATCCAGCTAGTTCTTTCACTGAGTCGCTGATTGTAAATTTCAGGACTGTGTTTTAATAGTAATGCTAAGCTTGCATCATTTTGCGCAAATAGACTCAATTGTTCTATTTGTTTTGGCGTTAATTGTTGTGCCGTGGCTAATATTTCCTGCGCTTGGGTTTCAGAGGTGCAGTGTTGAATCAGATAGTCAATCACGTGCTCTGGTTCAGACGCGGCTAAATGCTGTACTAATTGCGTCATGGTCAGCGGAAGTTTTGGGGATTGTGGGGTGATGTTTGTGTAGAGAATGTCGAGTAGTTCTGGATGATGATTGTGGGCATAATCAATAAGATTTGCCAACTGGTGATCTGTTGGGTGAATCATCTTACATAATTCATCAAATTTTTGTTGATTGCCATGCTGAGGGAAATTGGGGTTTTTAATCAACGCGTCTATGCAAGATGCGATGAGGCGAAGGTCATCGTTTTGTAATTTTTGTAGAATCCTATCAAATGTTGCTGAGTCATGGGCTTCTTGGCATGTCTTGAAGAAGTCTCTTGCCTCAGTAAATTGCTCTGGACTATGTTGCTGTAATGTTTTTTGGTGTGCTTCATAAAAAAACATAGCTTCTTTCGAGAGCAAGACCGGGGGTAGGTCTTGCTCGATGGGGATTGAGCAATAAAAATTTTGATTGGCATGATCAATGGCTTGAGCAAGATGGGTGAGTGTGGCAATTTCTACTGGAAGCGCTTTGGGGTATTGTTGTTTCCAGTCAAAGTTTGAGAGGTTGGTGAAGGGATGGTTGCTGATGAAATCCAAGCCCAGCATGGGGTCTTGGAGTAATTGTTTTAAGCGCGCAAAATGCATGGCGGCTGTGCGGCGATAAGGCATAAGATGTTCGCGGAAATACTCAAGTTTCTCCGGGCTTTGTTGATCTAGCCAGACTAATGGCGTAGGTTGTTCTAAAATCTCAAGTAAATTGCCATTAAAATAACGAATTTGTTCGATGAGGGTCTGGTAATCACGGCGATTTTTTAAATTTTCAGGAGGCTCGCCTGTAAGACACGTATGCAGGCTGGTACCAAGCCAAATTTTGGGTAAAGCTGAAGATTTAGTTTGATTTTTCAGGAGTTGTTTGATTTGACCAGCTTCCTCGTTACTGACGAGATAGGCTGATAATTGATTGTTTTTATCGAGTCTAAATAAAATGATATGCACGGGTTTTAGATAGGGGCCGATGATTTCAGATAGTTTTTGTTCATCATGGACATAAGCATAATGCTCAGTCATCATGAGATTTGGACTAAATAACTCAGGTAAACTGATGCCGATTGCATTCGATTGATGGATAAAATTCGTGAGCAGTTCCTCCGTCCAAGGTGTTAATTTTTTGGGTTTGAGCATCTTCGGTTCTACTTGTTTGAGGGCTAATTGTTGCACTTCTTGCTGTTGTTCTTTTTTCGTTTCTTGTTGAATTTGCACCTCGCTGCCTTGATCGAGTGACAGCGGACTTTTGACCTCAGTTGGGCAGTGTGGGTGTGATTGTTGAATGACATCTTCGAGTTCTTGGGTCAGTGCTTGTTCTTTATCGTTATCCCAGAGGATATTTAATGTGTTGATTTTTGTTTTCCATTCTTGGGTTAAGTCTGCTTGTAGTTGCTCAAGTAAAACCTTTGAATTTTGCATGCTATAAATGGCGCCATATTCTGCAAATAAATCATTGAGGCGCAGTGTCACAAAATAGTGTTTAAACACGGTTGCATAGCGATGCTTGGTTTTTATGTCATCAACTTGTGCAATTTCTTTGATGGCATGGTCACGCATGATGCTTTTTAGTTTAGCAACAGCGGCATAAAAATTATCTTGTTGGATTTGTTTGGTTTCAGTCTCTGTCATAGATTGAAGGATGTCATCTAAGCTTAGATGTTGCATTTTTTTGGGAACAACGATTTGTATTGATTGAAATTCAGGCAATCCGCGCATACGCATGGCGCCTTGTAAAAAGCTTTGTAATTGAGTCGTTTCATCAATTAAACATAAGGCGCTTGCGTCTTTAGCTTGTTTGATATCTGTGCCGACACTGTGGGCTTGGTCATAGTAAGTAAAGCGCTGTTCTGGGGGGATATTGGCGTCGAAGGCAACGATTTTTTTCTGTTGAATGGCATAGGTGCGCAAGATGTCTTGGTCATCAAAATATTGGATATATTGTATGCTTGGGTTAATTGTTTCAAATAATTCAGCCAATGTTTGTGCTACGGTGACATGACTAATGCCGGCAAATGTCGCGTTAATATCGATGAGTGCATGTGCGGATGAATTTGTGGTTAATAAGCTTTCTAAATAGGGTTTAAGTTCGGTAAAGTCAGTAGCATGAATGTTCGTTTGTTTGTGTTTGATGATGGCTTGAATATAACCATCACTGCCGAGAGAGGTTTTATCATTAAAGTTTAAGCGCTGATGAAACGTTGTATAATTCGAAGGCGTGCCGGAGACCCCTTGGGTGCTGCGATAGATGGAGACATGATTATAGGCATCACTATGCAGGATGGCGGGTTCCAGGGTGATGAGGGGGAGAATGTCTTCTTGCAGCGCTTGGGTCAGGAAATAGCTGTTGTAGCGCACCTCATCGAGCAAATTCGCCATTTGGTTGCTATCTTTGGGATTTAATGCGCTGAGTGCCTTGAATGACGTGCCTTGAAGATATTGGCTAATTTTTCTTGCTGTTGGCGTTTCTTCGAGGCTTGGATAATTATTATTAATAAATTCAAACAATGCTTCTTTTTGCCAAGCTTTAATGATGTTTTCTAATAATTCTTGGTTTAAGCCCTCGATAAATAAGGCTTGAATCGAGTAATTTAAGGTTTCTAGCGTATTGCCAAAACGGCTTTGTTCACAGGCTTTATCATTGGCAGCATAAGGGATGGCCAGGGCTCTATTTGCGGCAGGTTTATCTGCTTGTTTTGATGGGCCGTATTCTACTTTGTATTTATAATTCAGGGTGTTGGGTAGCATTTGTAGTTGTTCTTTATAGAACGCGAGTGTATTTTTAAGCTCAGGGCTGAGGGTGTCAATAAAGCTTGGCACTTTTGTATTATTTAAATACGCCCGAAGCTCCGGGTGATTGAGTAAGTCCGGGCAAGCTTTGTGCAGCGGGCTCTCTTGGTGGCTTAATAATTGCTCGAGTAACTGGGTCATATCAAGCGCCCCCCAGTCTTTTTTCACTTGTTGGGGGTCGATGGTATTCGGTTGTTTGCTTTGGAGCTTTTGGATGAATAAAAATAAATCTAAGGCGTGTTGCACGGATTGTTTATCAATGGATTTGGCTTCACCAAGGGTATAGTTGAGTATTCTTTTTAATAGCAACCCAAGATGGACCTCATCAATGACGACATCGCCGCGTTCTTTGAGTAGGTCGGCAATTTTCCCTGCCCAATAGACTTGTTGTTGCCACGTCTCTTGTTGGTTTGGGTCTTGGGGTTCTTCTAGGAGTAATTCATAGTATTTGAGGACCAACGATTGCATGCTTTCGCCGGTGGTGATTAAGTAATTTCGATTGGCACTGATTTCACAAAATTGCTGGTAAATGGCTTGTAAGCTTTGGGGCGAGCAATCACTGTCGCGATCAAATTCAAAACAAATAGGTTTTTGGTTAAAAAGCCGCATCGACATCTGCAAGGCATCGGCATAGTTTGTGGCCAGCAATGCTCGTGGCACCTCATGGATGACCAGATTAGTCCCATTGGCTTTTTTTTGTGCGAGCAGGGGTAAAATGACTTTAGATTTACCGCCACCCATAATAACTTTTTCGATGGATTCATTGAAATGATGGGGATCTTTGGGGGTATGCAGTAAATTTTTAATGGCATGGAGTTGATTGGGTCTGAGTAGAATTTCTTCTTCATATTGAAATAGCATGATCGCAGGGTCATTAGCGGCTTCAGGTAAGTTGCGACTGGTTAGGAGATTAAATGCTTGGATGAGTGCGCTTGCGTCTGGATTTTCTTTGGGTATTTTTTTCAAAATGGTTTTGAGTTTTACAGTTTGTTGACTTTCGATTGTTAATAGCATGCAGTCATGAATCATGTGATGCAGGGTTGTGACTTCTGCAGCCGATAGCCCGGTGATTTCAATATAATCGGCAGTATTGGCATGAAAATAAGCTTTCAAGAGGTCTTTTTGCGTGAGTCTGTGTTTTTGGTTGGCTGCGACTTGAATGTTAAGGCTGGTGTCTAGGTGGGTATTGGCTAAGGTTAAAATCCTATCCCAAGCATTGGACATTTTAGTGCTTAATTGATTTTGTGAGCTTTCAACGCTTTGTAATAATGTTTGACGTACATCGGCTGATTGCAGCGCATTGACAGCAATTTCGCGTTGTTGCTCAATGCATTGATAGTAGGCTTCGCCAACGGTTAATTCCGTGCTTTGGGGATTAGTTTTTATGAGTAAGTAAGCTTGTTCCGCTTGGTCATAGGTTTCAATCGCTGCAGTAAGCTCTGTGGCTTGCTCTCTTAAAGAGGGGTGATCAGCCCTGGTCGTGGCGGTGAGGATGCTTTGTTGCTCAAGTTGTTGTGTTTGTAATTCTTCTAAAATCGCTTGGGTTTGCGCCAGCGGTTCTGCAAAAACATTTTTAGGCGCAAGCACTGTAATCGGGGTAGCGTGTTGCCTGTTTTCACTGAGGAACTTGATTAACTCTCTTGTGTGTCTTATTTCTTTTTGTTTCAAAAGAGGACACTCTAAGGCTAAGTAAAGGATAGTTGCTAAATGTGTTGTGATGGTATCTTGTTCTGACATGGGGGTGTGTCGGTGGCCCGTGAGATATTTAATACAAAAATCACGAAGTTTGGGTTGGTGTTGATTGAGTAAGTAATTTTTGGGGTGGTATCCGAGTTTCTGAAAAATTATTATATCTGTTGTTCTTGTCGAGTAACCTTTTGATATATATTTGAATGTGCTATGGTGTTCTGGTGGAATTTTTTGAATTTGTTTGGTTTCTTGATTGGCATAATAAAACTGATCATTAAATTTGATCAGGAGATCGAGCTTGGTGATATCTGGTGGATTTTCTTCGTTTTTTTGAATTGCTAACAAAATGGTAGCAAAATCATTTTGTTCTGGGTCTATTGATGAGTCAGCCACGCCATATGCATCATTTAGAAAAGCAATCTGCAGGTAGGTTTTGAAATTTAATATCATGTCTGCTTCAGAGATGTTTGATGATAATTTCATCATCGCTCGATCGGCTATTGTTGAGCATGCCTTATCTAAATAATTGATGTTATCATAATCCTCGCGCCATCTTTCTACTTCAC
>CAMDJY010000047.1 GCA_945901145.1 Legionella genomosp. 1
ATGTTTTTAGGCCTCACCCAAGCGGTCTGGTCGCGATCGAGTATTGAGATGAACGACTGGCAGTGTTATGCTGCCGATGCGTATCAGCAGAAATGGGTTAAAACCAGCTCGTACCAGCGTATGGCTATTAATAGCGCTTTGGATGCTTGCAGAAAAGCGAGTCATTCGCCAGAGAGTTGCCAGGTTGCAAAAGAATATTGTAAGTATTTGATCAATGGTCATAATACACAAGCTGAATGGCGATGTACTGCCCTCGACGATCAAGCGAAAATATGGATGAGTAATGCCTACTCCAATATTGATGATGCGGCAATTGCGGCTTTGGCTTATTGCAAAGAACAAAGTTCATCCAGTGACAGTTGCTATATCAACATGGTCACTTGTAAAAATATGAATATCTATAAATAATCAGCTAAAATAAGCTCAAAAGTGTTTAGGAGACCATCGTGCCAATTTATGAATATCAATGTACAAGTTGTCATAAAACATTTGAATTAATTCAAAAAGTGACTGATAAATCTGAGACACATTGCACTGAGTGCGGTCAAGAAACGGCGATTCGCCTGGTGTCGGCTCCTGGGTTTCAGCTTAAAGGAACGGGTTGGTACGTCACTGATTTTCGTGATAAAAACAAAAAAACACCAGAAAAAGCCACGGCAACTGAGAGCAAGGCAGATACAGCCGTTGTGCCAAAAACCGAAGCAACACCCACACCTACAACTTCTAAAAGCGGTGAAACAGATTGAAATTTAAACCCATACGCAGTTATTTATTAGCCGGACTCGTTGTTTGGTTGCCTATTTTAGTTACCATTGGTATTTTGCGTTTCATCGTCGATTTGCTTGATCAATCGATAGCCTTATTGCCGCATGCCTATCAACCTGAACGTTGGATTGGTTATCATCTTCCCGGTCTTGGCGTTTTACTATCTTTGTTGTTATTGTTTTTTACAGGTCTCTTGGCAACCAATTTTTTAGGTCAAAGGCTCGTATCTTGGAGCGAGGCGATTCTTGATAGAATTCCACTGGTACGAACGATTTATAATGCGACCAAACAAGTGATTCAAGCGATTTTCTCGACCAATAGTCAAGCATTTCGTAAAGTGTTACTGATTGAATATCCAAGAAAAGGTTTATGGACGGTTGCTTTTCAAACTGCGGTCACCGCACCAGAAATCACCCAACATACAGGCATAGAGATGCTTTCGGTTTTTGTGCCAACCACACCTAATCCAACTGGCGGTTTTCTCATGATGATCCCTAAAAACGATGTGATCGAATTAAGCATGAGTGTTGATGAAGCCTTTAAACTGATTATCTCTTTAGGCGTCATGCAAGGTAAATCCCCAATAGCACATCATGATGATGCCAACGACTCCTCCACACACTGAAGCTGATTTATTACTAAGATGTCGGCAAATAGAGGGTTTGACCGTTAATCAACTGCTACAACAAGTGCCAATAGCTATAGCCCGTGAGGCTTCCAGGCGCAAGGGGGCAGTAGGCATGTTGCTCGAGCGAATGTTAGGGGCTGAAGCTGGTAACCAAGCCGCACCTGATTTTAGCCATCTGGGGGTCGAATTAAAAACACTGCCAATTGGTCTTGATGGCAAACCCATTGAATCAACTTTTATTACGACAATTCCCTTATTAACTATTCACCAACAAAAGTGGCAAACATCGACTTGTTTTTTAAAATTAAAGCGGGTACTTTGGCTCCCGATTGAAGCTGATAGCAGTTTACCGTTGATGCATCGGCGCGTTGGACGGGCCTTTTTGTGGTCGCCAACCCCAGAACAAGAACTTATTCTAGAACAAGATTGGGTTTTATTAACAAATATGATTACAGCAGGAGCATTAGACGAAATCAGTGCTCACATCGGTCGATATCTGCAAATCAGACCCAAAGCAGCACATGGGCAAGTTTTAACCGATAGTTTTGATCGTGTCGGTAATCGCATGAAAACTTTACCGCGGGGATTTTATCTGCGTCGACGTTTTACTGAATTACTTATTCCAGCCAAATAATGCGCACTAATAATTAAATCTTATCAATAAGTTGCAAGATGCAAAAAAATTAAATAAAAAAAATTGACCGCAGCAACACAGTAGATTAATCTGAGTTACGACTGAGCTTATAATTTTTTTGGAGGGATTCCATGTTTAAAAAACTTCACCTGATACCTATTGGCTGTAGTTTATCTTTTTCTGTGTTAGCCGGTACAGTAGGTACAGTTGCTGCACCTGTAGAGACACATCCTTGGTCAGTTGTAGGTAGCATTGGATACACCTACTACCAAAACGCAGCACAAGCTGGTGGCACACCGGTTGGTCGTTTAGGGATTGCCAAAGATATTTTTAACTTAGGCGATACCGGTATAGGTAGCGAGTTCTTAGACACATCTTCTATGCACATCGGCTTAGAGTTTGGCGTACAAAATGGCAACCGTTTTTCTCTTTCAACACCCCAAGCAAATTTAAACGCTCTGGGTGGTTTACCGATTTGGACAACTGCGAAACCCATGCTTGATTTACTCGGCACTTTAAAATTTGCGCCTATGACTGATGTACCTGTATTTTTAATTGCCAAAGGTGGTGTTGCTTGGCGTGAGTGGGCTTTAGAGCGAGATACAATCAATAACGTTTCACAAGCAGCAGGTGAAATTCAAGGCGGCATTGGCATGCCAATTGCTGACTCAGCAACCTTAAGCATTCTTTATCAAGGAATTTTTGGTTCAAGCCCTAACTTTACTGTGAATACTGCCGCAGCAACAGGTCATATCAATAACATTCCTGTACAAAACGGTGTGTTATTAAGTTTAAGCCTAACACTCTAAGCTTAGTTCGTTTAATTCTTTATGTTAAGGATGATTTATGAAGCCACAAATCAAATTATTAAGTAGTCTTCTATTCGCAACAGCCGCATCACAAGGTTTTGCAGTCAACAATAACCCCGCGTCAGTAGATTATGTGCAAAATTATGTAACAAATTACGTGAATTCAGCACTTGCAGGAGAGAGTAACTCTGGTCTTAAAGGCAATACCGGAGCAACTGGTGCTACAGGAGCAACTGGTGCTACTGGGGCAACTGGAACAGATGGAACAGATGGATCTAAAGGAGCAACTGGTGCTACAGGAGCAACTGGTGCTACCGGGGCAACTGGTGTAAAAGGAGCAACTGGAACCGATGGAACAAATGGATCTAACGGTGCCACTGGACCAACTGGCGCAACCGGCGCAACCGGCTCTGGCGCTTCATATGCAGTTGGTGATCTTGCCTTTGGTGGTATTGTTGCTTTTGTTGATGACTCTGGGGCACACGGGTTGACAGTGGCTTGTTCTGATGCAAGGACCTCAAATGGCGGATCAAGCTCAAGCCAGGTTGATCTTTCTGAAGGAACCTCTAGTGGTTCATGCAATGATACGGATAGCGATTCTTGTTTTACTATCAATGAAGGAAATACCACTACATACACCGGTAATAGTGGCAATGGTATTGGGTCAGGCTTATATAACTCTGCACTCTTATCAGCACTACAATCAACAAAAGGAAATAATAGACTAGTTGCGTCAGCTGTGGCATCTCTGGCTGGTTATGCAAATGATGGTGGATTTTGTAACCCAAGAACTGGAACTAAGGGAACTTCTTATACTAGTGATACTGTATGTTGGAGTTACTATTTACCATCTGAATTTGAGGCAGAACTGGTTGCGGCTAAATATTCTACGATTAATACAGCCATTGCAAATAAATGTCCTTCATCTAATTCACAGCAAATTTCCTCAAGCACTTATTGGACATCAACACAGCAAGCTTATTCAACTTCTGGTTCTGGTCAGAGCACAGATTTAGTTTATACAATTGTTTATTCTACGAGGGTAGTCGGGACTGCTAAGAATGGTGACTATAATAGAGTCAGAGCAGTCAGAGCATTCTAATTTTCTATATTAATTTCACAAAAGGGGCATCTTTGCCCCTTTTGTTTTTCAGATAACTTCATTACAATAAATCTTTGAATTCTAGATTCACTTATGTTTAAACCACTTCCGATATTCATTGGTCTTCGCTATACACGGTCTCGCAAGAAAAATCATTTTGTGTCGTTTATTTCTTTAACTTCTATGCTGGGCATTGCTTTGGGTGTTGCTGTATTGATTACGGTTTTGTCGGTGATGAATGGCTTTGATGAGGAAATTCATAAGCGCTTTTTTGGTATGACTCCAGAAATTACGATTGATGGAGTCAATGACCGAATTGAGGCTTGGCCTGAAGTGGCTCAGCAAATTCAGTCAACGCCAGGGGTGAAAGCCGTTGCGCCATTTATTGGCGGGCAGGGGCTATTGACGTTTGACGGCCAGGTAGCTCCTGTGGCGTTTAATGGCATTTTGCCTGAAAAAGAAGAGCACATTACCCATTTACGCGATAAATTATTATTAGGCAAACTTGATGGTCTTGAGCATTTCGGTATGGTGATTGGTAGGGGATTGGCTGAGCATTTAGGGGTGATGCTAGGCGATCAGGTGACTCTCATGATTCCTGAAGCCAGTGTCACGCCAGCTGGCATGATTCCGCGCTTTAAACGTTTTAAAATTAAGGGCATTTTTTCTGCAGGATCGGGTTTTGGTTTTGAAAATAAATTGGTATTTATTCATTTAAATGATGCGCAGAAATTTATGCAACTGGGTGAGGCAATCTCCGGGTTTAAACTTAAAATTAAGCATATTTATGACGCACCATTATTATCCGAAGAAATTGCGGCACGCTTGGGCGCGGATTATCGTGTTGGTAATTGGACTGATCAATTTGGTGCTTTTTTCCAGGCAGTGAAAATTGAAAAAACCATGATGTTTTTGATTTTATTATTAATTATTGGTGTTGCTGCCTTTAACTTAATTTCTTCTCTGGTGATGGTCGTCAATGATAAACAAGCTGAAATTGCAATTATGCGCACGCTAGGGGCGACACCTGATTTTATTTTAAGCATATTTATCGTGCAGGGCATGATGGTGGGCACCGTTGGCACGATTTTAGGATTAATTTCAGGTTTACTACTCGCGATGAATGCACCAGAAATTGTCGCTTGGTTGCAATCGTTTTGGGATGTGAATTTAATGTCATCCAATGTCTACTGGGTTGACTATTTGCCCTCTAAAATTATGCTGACGGATTTAATTAAAGTGTGTGTTGCAGCATTAACTATGAGTTTTTTAGCAACTATTTATCCGGCTTGGCGCGCCTCAAAAACTATTATTGCTGAGGCTTTACATTATGAATGATGTGATTATTACAGCGCGTGCGCTGCAAAAATCTTACCAAGATGCACGCGGTCTCGTGCGGGTTTTGGATGCAATTGATTTTTCGATTTATCAAGGCGATCGTATTGCCATTGTTGGCCCGTCTGGTTCAGGTAAAAGTACTTTGTTGCATTTACTCGGCGGGCTTGACCAACCCACATCTGGTCAAGTATTGGCACATGGTCAGGATTGGCAGCAACTGACTGAAAAACAGCGCTGTGCCTTAAGAAACCAAGCGTTTGGTTTTGTGTATCAATTTCACCATTTATTGCCAGAATTTACGGCTTTGGAAAATGTTGCCATGCCCCTGGTCATTGGCCAGCTATCAATAAAAGATGCGTACGCACGGGCTGAACATATTTTAAATGAAGTTGGCCTAAGTAGCCGACTTGATCATAAACCGGCGCAGTTATCTGGAGGCGAACGCCAACGCGTTGCTATTGCACGTGCACTGGTGCATCGACCTCAGTGTGTTTTTGCCGATGAACCGACAGGGAACTTAGACCAAACAACAGCAAATCAAGTGTTTGAACTCATGCTTAATTTAAATCAAAAATTCAAAACAGCACTGGTCATTGTTACGCATGATCAACGTTTAGCTCAACAAATGGATATTATCATGACCTTAAAAGAAGGTACACTGACTCAACAATGAATTAAAAAGTCTACAAGCATAAAAAAATGTCGATTTTTACTTCAATTTAAGTTAAAGTTTGCAGCAAAATACCTAAGTACTCAGATGAGGAATGATTGTCCATGTTTAGGAAACTCAGAGGCGCGTTTTCGAATGATTTGTCAATTGATTTGGGAACAGCGAATACACTGATTTATGTTCGTGATAAAGGCATTGTTTTAAATGAGCCTTCTGTGGTTGCATTGCGCAACGAAGCTGGGCAGAAAAGAGTTGCCGCAGTGGGTTTAGAAGCGAAACGTATGTTAGGTAGAACCCCAGGCAATATTAGCGCGATTCGCCCTATGAAAGATGGTGTAATCGCCGATTTCTTTGTCACAGAAAAAATGTTGCAGCATTTTATTCATAAAGTGCACGAAAATCGGTTTTTAAGACCAAGCCCTCGCGTCCTCGTATGCGTGCCCTGCGGATCGACACAAGTAGAGCGACGTGCGATTCGTGAATCAGCCATGGGTGCTGGTGCGCGCGAAGTGTTTCTGATTGAAGAACCAATGGCTGCAGCTTTAGGTTCAGGCATGCCAGTAGAGGATGCAACCGGTTCTATGGTTGTGGATATCGGCGGTGGTACGACCGAAGTTGCAATTATTTCTCTCAGTGGTGTCGTCTATCACCAGTCAGTACGCATTGGTGGGGATAAATTTGATGACGCGATTATTTCTTATGTACGAAGAAATTACGGCACTCTAATTGGTGAAACCACCGCAGAGCGCATTAAACATGAAATAGGTTTTGCGTTTCCAAGTCGTGATTTATTTGAAATCGAAGTACGTGGTCGTAATTTAGCAGAAGGCATTCCACGAAGTTTTACTTTAACCAGTGCTGAAATTTTAGAAGCTTTACAAGAACCTTTATCAGGGATTGTCGGTGCTGTGCGCGCCGCACTTGAATTAGCGCCACCTGAATTGGCAGCTGATATCGCTGAACGCGGTATGGTACTCACCGGCGGTGGTGCCTTACTCAAAAATATGGATACGCTTTTAATGGAAGAAACAGGCCTGCCTGTGCTGGTCGCAGAAGATCCATTAACTTGTGTGGCACGTGGCGGTGGCAAAGCATTAGAAACCATGGATTTACGCGGCGGTGATTTTCTCTCAACTGAATAATAAACACAACCAGCTTTTTCACCAAGCTAAACGTGAAACTTTAGGATTTCCTCTGGTTTTGTGTTTGGCTTTGGTATTGATGGTTGCAGATGGTCATTATCATTGCCTGAGCCTTTTGCGTCATGGGTTAACTTATATCACCTCTCCTTTGCAATATATTGCCGCGTCTCCAGTTCGTTTTATACAATGGAGCCAAACTCAATTCAGCAATAAACAGGCACTGATTGCCGAGAATCAATGGCTTCATCAACAGCAATTGTTACTCCATGAAGAACTACAACGTATGCTAGCTTTACGTCATGAAAATAGTAAGCTCAAAGAGCTGCTCGCTTTAGCGGAAGCGAGTAGTAAGCGCTCTATAGGTGCACGTGTGCTTTCTTTAGATATTAATCAAACCCGGCAACTCTTGATTATTAATAAAGGCGTTCGGCATCATGTTTATGTTGGACAGCCTGTGCTTGATGCGCATGGATTATTAGGCCAAGTAATTGATGTTGGTTCAATGACAAGTACGGTCTTATTAATTTCTGACGGTATGTCTGCTGTTCCAGTTCGTAATAATCGCACCAGTGAAATGGGCATTGTATCAGGCACCAATCATTTATACCGTCTGGCATTAATTCATTTACCAAAAACATCGTCAGTCATGGTGGGTGATTTACTGGTTACGTCTGGGTTAGGGGGCATTTATCCTGAAGGTCATCCTGTTGGGCGCGTTGATGAAGTAATTAATCATCCAGGTGAAGAGTTTATTCGAGTTTATGCCACACCGCTTGCTTCTTTACGTCATAGTCAGTATGTTCTATTATTGTGGCCGAATGAAAACCGCCCAACACTCTCAACCCATTTTGATAAATTACACATATTAAGAAGTTATTCGTGAAATTCTTTTATATTCGCCTATTTTTTATGATCTTGATAGCATTTATTTTGACAGTGATGTCTGTGCCTTGGGCTCTCGAATCGTTGCGTCCTTGTTGGATTTTGTTGTTAATGGTTTATTTACAAATTTATTTTCCAAATATATACCATGTAAGCTTGATGATACTGCTTGGTTTAATCCTCGATGTTTTAAGTGCAAGCATCATTGGTCAGCACGTATTTGCACTTAGTTTGGCAGCTTGGTGCGTTTCCGGACGCGCTAGGCGATTTAAGTTTTTTTCAATGCCGCAACAAATGGCTTGGATTTTTTTGATCAGCACGATTTATACGCTGACATTGATGGTATCAAATCTCATGTTAGGATTTACAGTCAATCAGAGCATGTTGTTATCTATTTTAGTTAATATGCTTATCTGGCCTTGGATTAGGCATGTTTTGAATTTAACTTTATCATTCCGTACTTCTGCTACACTATAAATAATAAATAATAAATTTATAGGTGATGCTATGGGGAAGCTACTTTCGTATCTTTTGGTGATGCTACTAAGTTTCGCCTCCTATGCAACATCAAGTGTTGATGGCTATTGGAACGCTCCAGGGGTGACGGTGACGCAACCTCATGTTTGGGGAAATCCAGGGGTGATGGTAACAGATACTTTAGGACGTTTGGCACCTATGAGTGCATCACAGCCTTGTGTTTTAGTGCGGCAATGTTTTGAAACGGGAAATTGTGTGCAACGCCAGGTGTGCGATCGTCGCCGCTAATCCATCTTTTTTAAAAGCCGCTGGCATAGGTTCCTGTGAGCGAGGCGGGGCCGTGCTTAATGCATTAAGTACTAATAATAATAAAAAAGAAAATAAAAAAATAAAGAAAAATAATTTTGCGATATAAGTCATCGTCGTCATTTGTTTTCGATATCCAAACAACCCTGTAATGATAGCGGCGACCAAACAAAACAATAATGCAACCATATTTGACTTACCTTATTATATCTATTTACTATTGAGCATAGCATAAATATATTATTCTCAAGGATTGATTCTGCTTTAATTTCTTGGATATCCTTAATTAGTCCAATAGCTTATACTATTGGACTAATGGTGGAGATGATAAGGGCCTGATTCAACTCATAAGTGCAACCACGCAGCATTAGGGCTTTTCCAAC
>CAMDJY010000048.1 GCA_945901145.1 Legionella genomosp. 1
TTTCCATGCCTCGGAATGGTCACGCCAAAAACCTTGTTTGTAGGCATGTTTGTTTTCCAAACTCATCAAATACTCCTTCCTGATTGAATGCACAGGAGTATCCGGCTTGAGCTGGAGAATTAAAAGATGTGGTTCATTGAACGCTTACGTTTATTGTAATAATTCGGATCATGTTTTTTTAATAAATCTAAATGCTGCTGACGTCGCTGAACAGCATTTATTTTTTTTCCAATAGAACTAAATACATCTTTGATTATATTATCTACCAAATACACCCCACAACTACAACCATCTGTTTGCTTATAGTAGGATTTTTCAGTCCAATTTTCTTTCTTACCATACAACTCACTGACCACCGACCTAATAACTGGTTCTAGGATTTTTTGATATGAATCTCCAACTGAGCTATCATAATAAGTAATATTGATTGCATCTTGACTCTCATCATAAATCCTGACGCCAACCCAATGCTTATGAATGCAAATTGGTATAATGAGATCCTTTGCGCACTCCCCCCCCTGATCTAAGTTACCAATATAATTGGCAACTGTTTCGTGGAATTTTTGAAATGAAGGATCTTTTGTTTGATAATCAATTGCACCTAAAATGCTCAATGAGGTTTTGGCTCTTAACATGAGACTCAATAACCTATTGACAGTTTCTGCACCATAATAAGCTTGTTCATTAGGCTCTACGTCTTCTTGTGTGATTTTCATTAAAGGATCTTCGATGTAACTATCTACCTCAGAAATCTTACGTTTTTCTGCTCGTGGTCTGAATATAGATTGTTGATGAATATTCGCACTTGATAATACTACAACCTGATTTTCTTCTTCCTGCTCTTGCAATGTCTCAACTCCATTTTGTATCTGTTGTAAACGAATATTCAATTTCGGGGTGACAATGCGATGATCTCTTTTTTGATGATGTTCAATCGCTTGCATCAACAACTGCTTTTGGAGTTTTGTGATATCTTCTATCTCAGAGTGATGAATATGCTTACGCAAAAACAATCCATCAACCAAAGCCAAGATGGCTTGATGGTCTTGATAAAAACCAAGGTCAATAAACTTTTTTATCATAAATTTCAATTCATCCAACGGCAAATATAGAAGAATTGGATTTAAAACATGCTCTTTTGCCAATTGATATTGGTTGTGTTTATTGCAGGCATACAATATATAATAAAAAAACTCATGCTTTGAATGTTCAATCAAATATTGCAAACATACTCTATTCGTTTTAAAAAACTTCATTGTTAAGAGATCACTGGTTTTTTTACGATCAAACCTAACATCCTCTTCCACGCCAAACTTTGATGATCGCACCGGATAAAATTGAAATACGGAGTTACGTTCAACTATTTGTTTTGCTTTAGGCGTTATCTCATTAACACCTAACAAGCGACAGAGCTTTGGTAAATCTTGGTTGGCAATCGCCGCAAAAATACCACCTTTTTGCGCCTCACCCCAACCTGCAGGAGCTACAGGTACTTGATATGACTTATTTTTTACTGCAGCACGTTCCTGAGGTAAACAACTTTGAATTTTTGTCTGTTGAACATCAGTTAAGTGCCTAGACTCAAGACCGCAAGCTTGTAACTGATCTTTAAGGCTTAAAAATATCTCATGATTAATGCTACCTCGCAACGACAGCGAATTATAATTGTCAAGCAAGACAATTAAATCATTAGGATGTATATACAAATCTTTAATAAACGCAAAGAGCTCTTCTATTGAGGGTTTCAACAATGACACATCACCCTCAACCGTAACCTCAATTAGCCCCTGCAACATTTGGCACACATACCTTATATCCAATACATTTTCAACGATTGAAAGATCATTTCCAAGTGCTATTTCAAGCAATTTCTGCAGATTTCCTACATCTATCCCTGCATTCATTCGACGCGATTTAGCTAATTCGCCTAACCCATATATCGTGTTCGCAATTGCTTGTGCATCAGGATTTTTAGTCACTAATTGACCCAATAATGACTGTAAGTCGCCAACACCTATCTCAGCACTCATCCGACCCGCTTTGGCTAGTTCGCCTAACCCGTATATCGTGTTCGAAATCGCTTGTGCTTCAGGATTTTGAGTCCTTAATTGACCCAATAATGATTGTAAGTCGTCGACACCTATCTCAGCATTCATCCGACCTGCTTTGGCTAATGCGCCTAACCCATAAATCGTGTTCGCAATCGCTTGCGCATCAGGATTTCTATTCGCTAATTGACTCAATAATAATTGCAAATCGCTTGCAACTATCCTAGAACTCATCCGACCCGCTTTGGCTAATGCACCTAACCCATATATCGCGTTCGCAATCGTTTGCGCATCAGGATTTCTATTCACTAATTGACCCAATAATAATTGTAAGTCGCCGACACCTATCTCACCATTCATCCGACCCGCTTTGGCTAATGCGCCTAACCCATATATCGTGTTCGCAATCGTTTGCTCATCAGGATTTCTATTCACTAATTGACCCAATAATAATTGTAAGCCGCCGACACCTATCTCAGCATTCATCCGACCCGATTTGGCTAAGGCGCCTAACCCATAAATCGTGTTCGCAATCGCTTGTGCTTCAGGATTTTTAGTCCTTAATTGACCCAATAATGATTGTAAGTCGTCGACACCTATCTCAGCATTCATCCGACCTGCTTTGGCTAATGCGCCTAACCCATAAATCGTGTTCGCAATTGCTTGTGCTTCAGGATTTTGACTCCCTAATTGACGCAATAATGATTGTAAGTCGCCAACACTTATCTCAGCACTCATCCGACCCGCTTTGGCTAGTTCGCCTAACCCATATATCGTGTTCGAAATCGCTTGTGCATCAGGATTTATAGTCCTTAATTGACACAATAATGATTGTAAGTCGCTTGCACCTATCTCAGCATTCATCCGACCTGCTTTGGCTAATGCGCCTAACCCATAAATCGTGTTCGCAATCTGTTGGTAATTAACTGAAATAATCGTTAGTTTGTTTAATAAAGAATTCAAGGTCTCTGCAGCAACAAAACCATCAAGCTTGCTTTTTTTAGCAATTAAACCTGCACCGTAAATTGCCGTAACAAAAATTTTGGCTGATTTAGTTCTAGAATAATTAATTTCTTTCAAAACAGCCGAAATCAAATTCCCATTTATATTGGTGAAACTTTGATGAGCAATTTGACCTAAATTATAAAGTAAATAGCTCAAGTCTTTAGTGGATATGGGTTCAAAAAAACTCTTGATGTCACCAGCGCTTGCAAACTGTTTATTTAAGTCATCTACCAGCTGATTAACATTGATATAGCCGCTTCGATTCAGGCAAGCTGCTCTAATGTTCAGAACTAATTCAGCTAAATTTTTCATACGATCACAAGGCTCTTATAATTACCCATAGTCATCTTACACAATAATATGTCTTCAAATCAAATATATGCGTATATCTTGATCGAATTAACAAAAAATTGAGAATCAGTCTATGTATCTACTGCCATATTAACAAACCAACGTTCGGCGACTTTTAAAATCATCGCCGATTTGAAATACAAATGCATGCAATCTATTCAACACAAAAAACCGACTGCAAATCCGTGAAATATTTCTCAATAAAAGCCACACTTATTCCCTGAATTTGTGACAGCTCTGAGATTGATTTAAAATCACCATGTTGTTCACGATATCGAATAATGGCTTCGGCACGTTTTTTTCCAATGCCTTTAAATGAATGGGTTAATTTTTCTATATTGGCAGTATTTAAGTTAATTTTCTCGTGCTGCGCCGTGAGCGCATAAACAGGATATAAATAAATCAAAAATAAAAAAACAACAACTAGACGAGATACTCTCATATGATAACGCTCCATGTTTGATTGAACAATAAACTCTGTATTTCCTTACTGAGTTTTTGACGACGAAGACAATCTTATCTGAAAAAAATTTAAAAATCTATAGGGGCTGCTAACAATATCACAACTTATTGTATTTTTATTGATCGACTGTGTGCCTAAAAAATATAATTGATATTGGGTTGAGTAAAAGTGCTACCTGTTGCGCCGCAATTTGATAATGATCCATTGACACTACTCACCGTACATTTCCTGATAGAGTTAGCGCCGCCAGCATTCGACACATACATAAATCCATTACTGATTGCATTTCCTGCAGGAAAATCAAAACCCCCAGAAGAATATCCCGAACAGCTGGATAATGATCCCGTAGTGCCATCAACGTTACATTGAAACATTGTATTGTTATTTAAACTAGAAAAATAAGCATAGCCATTGTCGAGCCATACTGCATAAAGAATATTAGAAGCTATGTTAGTGCTTGAACAGTTTGATAGTGCACCAGTGGAACTACTCACAGTACATATGGCGACGGAATTCGTGGGTCCATTGGAAATATAAGCATAACCATTGCTTATGGCAATACTGCGGGGGGAAGAAATAGCTGAAGTCATGAACATACCTAGTTTAATTAATCAATAGAAATGATTCGCTGTGCTTCAAGAACCATGAGAAGAAAATAATCATAAGACATATAATAATCGCCATGATCACCGGCTTTCTCACCCCAAGAATTACGTAGGGTAAACAGCCCTTGGTGATTCACCCCGTTTGCATCTACACTCACAGCTGCATCATCGAAGCCAGTAATAATTAATTCATGACCTGCCTCGAGTTTATTAGTCTTTAATCGATTTTCAATATCAGGCGTCATGACCCAAGTATCATTGACGACATGATAATTACCCAACGCGCCAATTCCTTTTGAATCGTCAATTAAAAAACCAATCGTCACACGATCACCGGCTTTAAGAGAGGTTTTAACTTTGTCTAATACAGGTTGCATATTTACAGAAAACAATAAAGAATCAACCAGTGTTAACAACGGTTGCCAAACAAAATTAACAGGCATTTCACTAAATGGTTTAAACTCATGCAATGGCATAGAAGTACCATACGAAACAGAGGGATACTTTTTTAACCCGCCACAACTGACCTCTTGTTCTTTTGACTTAGGAATAATGCCAAATTCAGTCATCTGATTCAGAACCATATAACCAAACGATCCCTCCCAACCACTCAGATAAGTCTGACCATTATCTTCAAAATATTGCCCTAAAGTTAAGTGACATAACTGAGAAATATAATCGCCCTTGCCAATTAGAGCATCAACTGCAGCTGTATTTGCAAAAGTTGCACAACTTCCATGCCAACCTTGATCTAAAACTGGCACACCATTCATACCCAGTTGCTTTTGTTCGCTAGAGTCAGTTTTAAAGCTATAAATATTTTTATGCAGTAATCTATTGGCTAAAAGCTCGTATTGATGCGATGTAAAATTAAAACGCTGTAGACGAACTGTTTTAGGCTGGTCCGATTGGGTTGGTACTGAAACTTCTATATACTGATCCTGCGGGTGATGCATCATGATATTCTTCAAATCAGCAGCTTCCACACTCATACTCAAAGCTAAAAAAACCAAAGGCAGACATCGCATATAAAATTTCCTAAACATAAGCCAAAATAATGTTCGTATGATACCATTTGGTCTATGAAGAAAATATATCGTTTTTTAAATAAAAGCTTCTGGTTTTTAGTGCTGAGTTCGTCCAGTTTCGCCATGCAAACTTCTGAAAAACTCTGGACTTCTTTGACGGTAGATGGGAATTACGGCTTGGTTGTTTATTATGTTGAGCCTCAGCTGAGATTTATTTACGCAACCACTCCTTTTCAACAGTTTCTCAATAATATGGGAGCTGGATATGCCGTGACATCCGAGTGGCAATTTTGGATGGGACAAACGTTCAGTGCCGACTCTCAAGATGCTGTAGCCGGCAGTCTCGATGAATATCGCATCTGGGAGCAGGCGTTATGGCATCGACAAATAGATTCAACCTCGATCATCTCACGAACGCGCTTAGAAGAACGAAAATCACTTTATTTTTCAGAATGGGCCATGCGTTTACGTGAACGACTGACCATCAGCACGCCGATGACTCAAAATCTCTCCATGGTCATCAGTAATGAAATTTTTATGAACTTAAACCACACCAATTGGATTATCACCCAAACCCTGGATCAAAATCGTGCTTATATTGGCATTGAACAAGCTTTATCAAAGTCTGCTTTTTTAAGCATAGGCTACATGAACCAATACCTATCCACCGCTAATAAGCAATTTGATCAAGTATTGGTTATTAATTATCATATACAACTCGCGGAAAAATAAGACAAATAATTTATTCTAAAAATTGATCTATACTCATAGTTCATCATGAAATCATAGGACGTGAGTCATGAAGAACAAATTCAAGCTTAAATGTCATTTTTTAAGAAGAAAAGCCAAAAAAAGACAAAAACGCCAAATTGCAGCGAATTTCTTTTCGAAAATGCGCTCATTAGGTATGGGGTTTTTTAGCCCAAGTGCCAAAGAATTAAAATATAAACCCCAGGAACCTAGCCCATCCTATCGGCATGAACCAAGGGAGGAGCCACCTAATGCTCACGCGTCGCTGAAAACTGAATAGCAGGATATCGCTCTTCTGCAAGAGAAAGATTAATCCTGGTGGGTGCTAAATACATCAGCGCATCACTGCCATCTAACGCTAAATAATCGTAAGCTTTCATCTTAAACTGCTCCATTGATTTATCATCCTCAGCATAAACCCAACGTGCGCAGCTGACGTTCACCGCTTCATATAAACAATCAACTTTATATTCATGTTTTAATCGATGCGCAACCACATCAAATTGCAACACGCCCACAGCCCCTAAAATTAATTGATTGCTGTTTAACGGTCGAAAAATTTGCGTTGCACCTTCTTCAGATAATTCAATTAATCCCTTGAGCAAAGCTTTGCTTCTTAATGGATCAAGTAGTCTTACAGCACGAAATAACTCGGGCGCAAAATTGGGTATCCCGGTAAATTTCAATAATTCACCTTCAGTAAAGGTATCACCAATGCGAATGGTTCCATGATTGTGTAAACCAATGATATCGCCTGCTAAAGCCGTATCAGCATGGACTCGATCACCCGCCATAAAAGTCAGGGCATTCGAAAGCTGAATCTCTTTGCCAATGCGTAAATGTTTTAATTTAATTCCTTTTTGATATGTTCCTGAACATATCCTCAAAAATGCAATCCGATCACGATGTTTTGGGTCCATATTGGCTTGAATTTTAAAAACAAAACCACTAAAAGCTTTCTCATTAGGCTGGACCAAACGCTGCTCGGCTTTGCGCGCTCTTGGACTTGGGGCAAAGGTTGCAAAATCATCTAGTAATTCTTTAATGCCAAAATTATTAATTGCCGAACCAAAATACACTGGAGTTAATTGTCCTGATAAATATTTTTCTAAATCAAACGGATGCGAAGCACCTTGTACCAGTTCCATTTCTTCTCTTAACTCCAGTGCAAGTTCACCAATTTCTTGATCTAATTGAGGATTATCAATACCCGCAATCACCAATGCTTCTTGCTTTTGCGCGTTTTTACCGGATTGATACAAATAAATTTTATTCTGATGAATATGATAAATGCCTCGAAAACGCTTTCCCATCCCAATCGGCCACGTCACCGGGGAGCATTGAATTTTAAGAACCGTTTCAATCTCATCTAATAATTCAATCGGTTGGCGCCCTTCTCGATCCAGTTTATTAATAAAAGTCATAATGGGCGTGTCACGTAATCGACAAATCTCCATCAATTTTAAAGTACGATCTTCGACACCTTTTGCCACATCAATGACCATCAATGCTGAATCTACAGCAGTCAACGTACGATAAGTATCCTCAGAAAAATCCTCATGACCGGGTGTATCAAGCAGATTCATAACATGTGTTTGATGCACAAATTGCATCACTGACGTAGTAATAGAAATGCCTCGCTCCTTTTCCATTTCCATCCAATCAGAAGTTGCATGGCGTGTGGCTTTTCTGCCTTTGACTGTTCCTGCTAATTGAATTGCACCTCCGAATAACAATAATTTTTCAGTCACCGTAGTTTTTCCAGCATCTGGGTGAGAAATAATCGCGAAAGTACATCGCTTAGTATAATCTTGGTAAAAATCTTCTGACATAACAAACCTTATAATAATATCTTTATACTAGTGTCTCTAAAATAAACTGCCCATATTTTGCTAATTTATATTGACCTATCCCAGAAACTTTCTCTAATTGTTCTAAACTCTGTGGATGAATGCGAACAATATCATGTAAAGTTGCATCACTAAAAATCATAAACGGCGGTTTATTTTCTTCATCAGCCAAACGTCTTCTCAAATTCCGCAACGTTTCAAATTGTTTTGAATTGCTGTCAGCGGATTGAATCTTGTCGCGTTGTGCTTTTACCGGCATCGTTGGCAAGCTTAACATAACCGCAATCTCGCCTCGCAACACAACCCGAGCCTCTGCAGTTAAACGCATCACATTAAATCGCTCAACATCCTGAAAACAATAATCTCGATGAATCAGTTGCCAAGCCAGATGCTTCCAGTAAGTCACGGGTTTATCTTGTCCTATGCCAAAAGTACTGACGTGCTGATGACCAGCTTGTCTGATTTTATCAGACAGACTACCCCTAAGTACATCAATCACATGCATCATGCCATAACGTTGTTGTAAACGATAAACACAAGATAAAAATTTTTGTGCATCTGTAGTTACATCAACTAACTCTGGAGGATTATCACAGACATCACAAAAACCACACGCCTGTTCATACACTTCATCAAAATAACGTAATAAAATAGTCCGACGACAATACGAAGCTTGTGCAAATGCAAGCATATGATTTAATTTATGATGCTCAATACGTTGCTGCGCATCCGGCATATCCGTACTAATAAAACTACGTAAACGCGCACTGTCTGCAGGATCATACAACAATAAGGCTCGAGCAGATAATCCATCTCGCCCCGCACGCCCAGTTTCTTGATAATAGCTTTCAATATTTTTAGGCAAATCATGATGAATGACAAAACGCACATTAGGTTTATCAATCCCCATGCCAAAAGCAAGGGTTGCAACGACTAAATCAACTTTATCATGCCGAAATAAAGACTGAACTTCTCGGCGCTCTTGAAACGACAAGCCTGCATGATATCCACGA